>QHNR01000060.1 GCA_003218475.1 Verrucomicrobiota bacterium
ACAAAGAGCATCGCGCTTTCAGTCTGTCCAAACCAAAGCAACGCCAGAGGGACCCAGCAAACGCTTGGCAATGTTTGTAGGCCAAGCGCGAGCACGCCGACCGTGTCTTCGGCGAATTTCAAAGATGCAGTCAGGAGCCCGAGCGGGAGTCCGATGGCAAGACCAATAAAATATCCGGTGAACAACCGTCTCAAGGTAACCGTCGACGCGCTCAAGAGGCTGCCATCGCGCGCCGCGCTGACGAGATAGTCCACAACATTGCGCGGAGAAGGCAGCAGGACCGGCGACCAAATTTTTGCATTCACCAGGGCTGCCCAAATCGCGACCAGCGCGACGAAAAACAAAACTGCGAGCAACGTTCTCCTCATTCGACGCTCGCTACCCGCTCGGGCGCCAGGTAACCTTTCAGTGCTGCGGTCAATTGCGACGCATGCTGAGCGATTTCGATGCTGTTAAAATCGCGCGGCCGCGGCAGGTCCACTTCAAAGATCCCGCGAATACGTCCCGGCGTGGGCGACATGATCACCACTCTATCCGCCAGGCATGCTGCCTCACGCACATTGTGGGTGACGAAGATGATCGTCTTGCGGCGTTTTTGCCAAATCTGTTGGATATCGCCGTAGAGTTGTTCTCGTGTCATAGCATCCAGCGCAGCGAACGGTTCGTCCATCAACAGCACCCGCGGGTTCGGTGCCAAAGCTCGAGCGAGCGCCACGCGCTGTTTCATGCCGCCAGAGAGCTCATGCACGTTGGCTTCCATGAATTTTTCGAGGCCGACCAGATAAAGAAAGAATTTTGCGACCTCGCGCCGCTCGCGATTGCGCAAACCCGGTTTCAATTTCAACCCGAACATTACGTTACCGAACGCATTGAGCCACGGAAACAACGCTGATTCCTGAAACATGACCAGCCGATGCCGCCCCGGCGCTAGCACAGGTTGATTGTCTGCCAGTACTCGGCCTTTGTCCGGTTTTTCCAAACCTGCGATGATATCGAGCAAGGTTGACTTCCCGCACCCGCTCGGGCCGACGATTACGATGAATTCGCCTTCCGCGACTTCCAGCGAAATATCATCCAGCGCCTGCACGGTCTGTCGCTTTTGACGAAAAGATTTGGAGACATGATCCACGACGAGCTTGGCCGGTGGCGGACCCTGGAGCTCTTCTTGTAGTGACATCAGGGAGTTTCAAATAGCTTGGAAAGATCGGGCGCTGTTTTGATGAAACCGGCCTTGACCGAGTTTTGCATGAATTTTTCCACCGCAGCGCGCGGCGTTTCCGCCGTGAACACTATGCGCTTCCATGCCGCATCGATCAGTTGCGGACTCATGTCGCTCTTCGTTTCTGCAAGCAGCTCGGCCTTGATTAACCGCTGGGCTTCCTCCGGATTTTTAATGATCCAGTCAGTCAGCTCGGCATGCGCTTGGGAAAATTTTTTCGCCAGATCGCGTTTCTCATTCAGGAACTTAACACTCGAGACCAACACCGTTGTAGCGGCATCCTTTTCTTCAACGAGGACTTTACCGGATGCTTCCTGCTCGAGGCGAGTTAACCACGGTTCGACAGTCCAAACTCCGTCTATTCGCTTCGCCTTGAAAAGACCTAGCTGATCTGGATTTTGTGTTGGAATCACCTGCGCGTCCCCGCCGAGCTGGGTGATCTTCAGTCCACCGTCCGTCAGCCAAGCTCGGCAGGAAATGTCCTGCGTATTTCCTAATTGCGGCGTGGCGATTTTCTTGCCTCGAAAATCGGCGGCTGCTTTCAAGTTTTGATCCGGCTGAACAAGCAAACCCGCCCCGCCATTGGCCGCGCCGGCGATCAAACGAATCTCTTGCCCATTGGATTTGGTATAAGCATTGAGGGCCGGGCCGGGACCGACATAGGTCAGATCAATTGAATTCGCGAAAATTGCCTCCATCGCGCTCGGCCCGGCGTTGTAAACGAACCATTCGATTTTTGTTCCCGGTCCAAGCCGTTGTTCGAACCAACCTTTACCCTGGCGGGAGAGCGCGTGCGCAACCACGCCCTGCGCGTGCGTGATGTTCGGAAAATGGCCAACGCGAATCTTAGTTTCGCCAAGAGAGAAAGCCGCTGCTGCAAACCAGAGCGAGATCGATAGTAACAGTTTGAAGATTGTCATTGTGTGATTGTCGATCTTGTCGATGGCTCGGCGCAAAATCAATCGCCGAAACAAGCACAATTGATCTATCGCAGCGGTCGGGCGACGAGAATCCCGCTGTCCGAACCGTAGCGATACAGATATTTCGAAAGCTCGTCGTCCACTACGACGCGCCCGTAGTTGCTCGGAGACGAAGCATGCATGAAGTGCAAAACGCCGTCGCTCGTGCGCAATGCGAGCCCCACGTGCGCAGTTGAATGGAGGCCATTTCGCTCCCGCGAAATAACTCCAATGATATCGCCACTGCGTAGTTTCGGCTCAATTTTGGCGACCTGGCTTTTTGGAATTTCGTAGAGCGGCTGGGAGGAAACATTCGCTTCCATCCGCGCGAGCGGACCGAGGAGCGAACGGTTGGAAGCGAGATATCGATAATGTCGCCAGCCCATGCTCATCTCGCGCGCGGAGTGCGGGACGCTGCGCCCTCCGAGATCGCGCGTCAGATCTTCTACCAGACCTCGCCGATCATTATCGTGCAGCCAGTCTTCTAGATAGTGCAGCCGCGAAAGATATTCGCCCGTGCATTCGCCGCCGCGGTATCGATCCATCTCGATGTAATGCAACAGACGCTCCGGAGTCCAGTTCGACTCCGGCTCGTTCAACATTCGGGCAAAGCCGAGCGCGATCTCAAAAAAGGTCCAGCAATCCACGCCCTGAAAATTTACCGAGGGCGACTCGATCCGATTGTCGATTTCAAGAGTAAAATGCTTATAGCGTGTTCCCACCAATGCTTGTCCGACTGCCGCAGTACGTTCACCAATCGGCAAAGCCTTCCAATTTCCTGCTTTGGCTTTGGCAACGAGCCGGTTGAACTGGTCCTGCCCCTTAAAAATCGTGCTAAATGGCAACCGCGATTCGGATGCCAGTGTGGCTGAACAGATCAAGAGCAGCGTAAGCAAGGGTTTCCAACTTCGCATACGCGCATAACTCAACGCGGAATTCGGCTGCAATCAACCTTCCTGTAGGGCAGGCTTGCCGCTTGCCTGTCATACGAAAGGTTTTGCTTCGTTGTACTCGGACTCATATCGTGTTGACGCTGTGCCAATTCGTTTTCCCAAGAGGAGCCGGCGGAATGTTGTTCGCCAACCGTCGAATGATGGTGCCGTCGCCAAGCGATCGACGCGCGTTCGGCTGCGGCCACACGCTGACTGGCACAAGCGCAACTTTCTGACCAGCGTCCTGATTCCCTCGCTCTTCGTGAAGCGCGCCGATCGCCCGGCGGCTCCACAATTTCCCAAAGTCCGTGAAGGCGAGATATGCATCACTTGGATCGGCCACGCATCGTTTCTCGTTCAGACTCACGGGGTGAATATCCTGATCGATCCGATTTGGTCGAAATGGCTCAAGGTAATCAAGCGGTTGAAACAGCCAGGCTTCGAAATTCATCATTTACCTGCAATTGATTTTGTTCTCGTAACTCATGCGCACTTTGACCATCTCGACCGGCGCACACTGCGGCGCGTTGCCGCAAATCAACCGATTGTTGTTCCCATGGGGGTAGGGAACCTCGTGCATGATCTCGGTTTTCACATCGTGCACGAGCTTGATTACTGGCAGACCATTGAGCTTGGGCCGCTGAAGATTTCGCTCACGCCCTGCCATCACTGGGGCGCGCGGTTCCTTGCGGACTTGCATCGCGATTTCGGCGGATTTGTGATCGCATCTAATGGGCGCACGATCTTTCACTGTGGCGACAGCGCTTACTTTCCCGGCTTCAAGGAAATCGGCGAGCGCTACAACATCGAGGTCGCCCTCCTTCCGATTGGCGCTTACGAAGCGCCTACCGGCCGCGAAGTTCACATGAATCCCGAGGAAGCAGTGAAGGCATTTCTCGAACTAGGCGCTGAGACATTGATCCCAATGCACTATGGAACCTTTCGCCTCGGTTTTGAGCCGATGCATGAACCGCCGCAACGGCTCCTCGCCGCTGCGCGCAAGCATGGCGTCGAGGAGAAGATCCTGGTGATGACGGAGGGGAAGCCGGTTGTTTTGTAGCAAACTTTTTCTAGCCACAGATGAACACAGATGAAACACAGATTCGCGGAATGCTTTTTCTGCATCTGTGAAAATCGGTGTTAATCTGTGGCGAAGTTCTCTCGGCGCCATCTCAGCCGGACTAATCGTCGCCTTTTTCTGCCTCATCCTCTTCTGGCATGATCCGCTCGTTTTTTGGAATGACGATTACGAGTTGTCCGTCCTGCCTGTGTTCGCCGATGTTGCGCGCAGCTGGTCGGAGGGACATTGGCCGATCCTGAGTCCCTATTCGTGGGTGTGCGGCAATCTTGCCGGCGAATTTCAATACGGCACGTTTTCCCTTTTTGTAAATGCTGCCGTCATTCTCATCTGGAAATTTCCGTTGACGTTTCCGCAGCAGGCAGCTGCGCTTTCCATCGCACATCTTTTTATGCTGGGGGTCGGCGCGTTTTTGCTCGCACGCGACCGCCGACTTTCGATTCCATTATCGATCTTCATCGCACTCATCGCGTCGCTAAACGGCTGGATTATATGCTGGGGCGCGACCGATTGGTTCGGCGCCCTCGGCGCGTTCACGTGGCTGCCATGGGCGTGGTGGGGAGCCGAACGCGCGTTGGATCCGCGACGAACGAAATGGCGATTCCTCTGGCCGGCACCATTCGTGTACCTGCTCGTTACCGGTGGTTTTCCATACACGGTTTTGATGTTGTTGCTCTTGATTGGCTGGCTGTCGATCAAGTCGCTAGTCCAAACTCGAAGAATCTCCTCGATTTTGCCGATGCTCTTTGGTGTCGCGCTCGGCTTTGGATTGTCCGCGCCAGCGTGGCTTGCAATTCTTGATCTCGTTCAAGGTTCAGCACGCGAACTGCAGTCGCCGAAGGCGCATTGGCAATGGCTCGTTCCACCAGCGGCGTTGCCGGGATTAATTCTTCCATCGTGGACGGTGAACTGGACAGACTTTTCATCGAGACACGTTCCGCATACCGCAACCGAGTTGGCCTGCGGCCTTGTCGCTCCGGCGGCGCTCATCGCTGGCTTCATCTGGCGCGGGCGCATGCTCATTGCGCGACTTAAGTGGGAGTTAATCCTGCTCCTGGTCGTGCTCTTTCTCTCAATGCTTCCGACCGCTGGGCTTTTCCGGTGGAGTTTTCGGTGGTTGCCTTTCTTTCATTTGGTTCTCGCCATTTGCGCGGCGGAGATACTGCACATTAGGCCGGGATCACCGATCCCGGCTACAGCGGCTCTCGTTCTCACGGCATTGACGGCAATTGCAATATTAATCTTGCATACCGCTGGTTCCTATGCTTTCCCGCTGACTTGGATTTTTCTTGGGCTCGCGGCGACTTGGTGCCTTTCAGAACTCCTGCTGCGTGATTCTGAATTTCACAAATGTGTGCCCGTCGTGATCACGTTTTTAGCGCTGCTTGCTACATATCTCTGCATTCCGACAAACTGCGGTGTGCCGAGATATAATTTTTCTCAAGAGCTGCTTAAACCTTCGCCGCTCGATCCGCAGCGACTTTATCTCGGCATCTATCCATGGGCAGAGCTCACCTACGCCACTTCAAATAAACCTCAGTCAGTCGGTCAAACCTTGCGTCCGGGAAGCACATCGATGTGGGCCGCGTTGCATTTCATCAACGGCTATAGCCCAATTCGAGCCGACGGCGTAGCGTGCGAATTCGCGGCCAGCATTCACGGTGAAATTAATCCAGATGTGGGAAGTTATTTACTCAGTCAACAAGCTGGCAAGGATGGCGAACTGGCTTTGCTGGGTGTGGATGGAATTGTCGTTGCAGGCGAATTAGACCTCACGCCCCAGCTGGCTTCGGAATGGGAACTTGTCGTTTCAACGGATGAGGGGCGTGTCTTCCATCGACGCGGCGCGGCGTTAGCGCGCGTGCGCTCAGTCACGTCAATCGATTCGCGGCCTAACCAACAATTTGCTTCGGCGACGATTTCAAAGATTACCGACTCGCGAGATTGGGTTGAAACAGATGTCGATGTCCCGAACGGCGATCAGCCCGCGTTACTGACTTTCTCCCGGCCGTATTTCCGCGGATACAAAGCGCGCCTGGGCAATCAAAAACTCGCTGTCACTTCATATCGCGGATTATTTCCGATCGTCGAATTACCAGCCGGTGCCCATGGACGGCTGATCCTTGCGTATCGACCATCTTGGCTGATGTGGGGAATTGGTGCAGCTACTACGTGTGGTTTAATTATGATGTTCAGTGTTCTAGCGGCGAGTTACCGGCGCACACAAAGGCGCAGTTACTCCTCGTTGCCACCGGAAACGTTCGGCAGAGCGGTACTGTGATCCGCATCGAGCTGGCCGCTACTGAACGCCGGTGATTCAAGGATGATTCCGAGACAGCGGTATATCAGATCCATGTCGTTCATTGGAATACGTGGCTTCAGCTTTTCGCGGTGTGAAATGCGTCCGATAAAATACGATCCACGTCCATCCAGCTGCATCCGGCGCCTTCCATGGCGGAGGACGCGCGTTAGAGTTCTTTGGGATTTTCCAGGAGTTCGATCACGC
The DNA here is from genome assembly GCA_003218475.1 of Verrucomicrobiota bacterium. Classification (GTDB taxonomy): domain Bacteria; phylum Verrucomicrobiota; class Verrucomicrobiia; order Chthoniobacterales; family UBA10450; genus Udaeobacter. Next base: position 6,695 of record QHNR01000060.1, read on the forward strand.
GTTTGAGCAAACGGCCGGCGCCACCGCCGTCAATGCTGCGATGATCGAAGCTTAACGTAATTTGCGCTTCGGTCTTGGGGACGAATTTTTTTTTCTCTTCATCCCACGAGGGAACTTTTTTCCCAGCTCCAAGACCGAGTAGCAATGTCTGATCGGGGAGGGGAATCGGTGTGCCCCATTCCATTCCGAAAGTTCCGAAATTCGAAACGGTCGCGATGCCGCCGGTTTGCATGTCGGGCGAAATCCGTCGTTGTCGCGCAAGATCGACGAGTTCCTTGTATTTAGTCGTAAGGTCGAGAAGAGACGTTTTGTCTGCGCCGCGAATCACCGGCACCATAATCCCATCTTCGGCTTCGACCGCGATACCGACATCAATAGAGTTTGATTGCACTACTCGGTTGCCGATCAGTTTCGCAGCTGCGATCGGATTCTTCGAAAGGGCGAGCGCGAGCGCGCGGAGCGCGTAAAGGCCGGGACCGGGCTTTGGATCCCGCGATTGCCGATCGTGTAACAGAGGATCGAGATTTACCGACGAGCCAATAGTCGAAAGCGGGCGCGTCCAACTGCGCCGCATCGCGTCGGCCACGCCCGCGCGAATAGCAGAAGCTTCATGTGCCGTTTGGTTCTCGATCTTGTGCAGGAAACTTTCGAGATCTTTGATAGTAACCCGATTGCCTGCGCCAGTACCCATGATCCCCGCCAGGTCGGCTGTTGTTAATTGCAACTCGGCCATGCGTGCGCGGACGCGCGGCGACATGAAAGTTGCGCCCTTCGTAACCGCAGGAACCGGCAGGTCCCCCATGCGCGCGCCCTCCCCGTCGCGCTCGGCGGTTTTTCTCTCGCGTGCAGCAGCGACTTCCTGATCAGCGCGCGTGGGAATTTCCTCGGCGACTTCCCGCTGCGGAGTGGGCGGGGCTTGCTTCGCGAATCTCGCGGCGTCTGCCTCGCTCGCTTCCACGTAGCCGAGCACTGCGCCAACGGGGTAAGTTTCCTTTAATTGCACAGTGATCTTATCGATTTTGCCTTTGCATGGCGTTGTGACACCCATCACCGCTTTGTTGGTCTCGACATCGATAATTTCCTGATCATCTGCGACTTCGTCGCCCGGCTTTACCTTGATATCGACAATCGTAGCTTCAGCGATCGATTCGCCTAGCTGCGGCATGATGATTGGAATTTGCGGCATAGATTCTATTCTCGCAGCAGTGCGCGAGCTTTGGTTGCGATTTTTTGTGCGTTCGGCCGATGCGCGTTCCAAAGATTTGGATGATACGGAATCGGAGTGTCTTTCGCGTTGAGACGTTGCGGTGCTGCGTCGAGCAGATGAAAGCCCTGGCTTGTGACGCGTGCGATGACTTCTGCCGTTGCGCCGCCCCAGGGAAATGATTCGCCGATGCAGAGCAAACGTCCGGTGCGCGCGACGGATGCCAGCAAGGTGTCAGTGTCGAGCGGTTTAACGGTGCGCAGATCGACCACTTCAACTTCGAAACCTTCACGTGTGAGTTCCTCCGCCGCCGCGAGCGATTCTTGCATCATTGCGCTGTAGCTTACGATGGTGAGATCGCGTCCCTCCCGCGCAATCCGTGCGCGGCCAGTCGGCAGACCTTTTTCGGGCAGCTTGTCGGCCTTGAGATGGTAATAAAGATATTTGTGTTCGCAGTAGATGACGGGATCGTCGATCGCCACGGCTTCTATCAACATGGTGTAGGCGTCTTCAACCGTGGCGGGCGTCATCACGATCAGTCCCGGATAATGCGCGTAAATTAATTCCATTGATTGACTGTGAAACGGCCCGCTGCCTTTTGTCCCACCGGAAGGTAGACGCACTGTTATGGGGACCGGCACATTCGTCCGCCAGTAGTGTGTACCGGCATTGTTTAGAATTTGATTGAGCGCAATGCTCGAGAAATCGGCAAACTGCATTTCGACAATCGGGCGCATTCCCTGCATGGCAGCGCCAATCGCAGCGCCGACGATCGCGTCTTCGCTGATCGGGGTGTTCAATACGCGTCCCGGAAATTCCTTTGCCAGACCCTTCGTCGCTTTAAAGGCGCCGCCGAACGTGCCTCCTACGTCCTGTCCGTAGATGAAAACGCGTTCATCATCGCGCAGCAACTTCGCTTGGGCTTCGCGGATCGCTTCGAGATAGGTGATGCTCATGAGGCGAATGACGAATGACGAATGAGGAATGACGAATCAAACACGAGGCGAGGGTGCGCTGTGTTTCCGGGGAGCACAGGCCGCCAGCCTGTAGTTCGCGGCAGCCTGCCGCGAACTAGTTTCGTATACTCGGCGCGTTTGTCACGAAATGCATTCGGCCAGTGGCCGAATGCTACAGGCCAGCGGCCTGTGCTCCTCAGATACAGAACGCGCTTCTTCATTCGTCCACGTGATCGACGAGGTCGCGCGTCGATAACGCGCACCAATCTTCTTTATTGCCTTCGGGTGCGGCCTCTTGTTGCGCGGCGGCAATTGCCTCGTCCACCTGCGCGGCTGCATCTTTGCGCCACGCGGCCAGCGTCTCCGCGTCCGCAAGATTAAGATCGATAATCGTTTGCTCGGCCATCTTCAGGCAATCACGCGCAAACGGCTGACGCTTCACCTCCTCAGGCACGTAACTGGCGTCGTCATGCTCGCCATGGCCGGACAGGCGCAGTACAGACGCAACGACTAGCTGCGGCGGACGTCCTGCGCGCGCGCGTTTCACCGCGCCGCCAATCACGTCAAGGCACGCGCTGAGGTCTGTTCCATCAAGGCTGTAGCCCTCAAATCCGTAACCGATCGCGCGATCAACCAAATCATCACACGCGAACTCGCGGTCGTTAGGGGTTGAGTAAGCATAATGATTGTTTGTGGCGACGACCACGAGCGGTGCTTGTTCCACTGCGGCTATGTTCATTCCTTCGTGGAACGCGCCGGTCTGCATCCCGCCTTCCCCGATACAAGCGAGGCCGACGAAGTTTTTCTCGCCTTTAAATCGCTTCGCTATCAACGCGCCCACAGTGACCGAAACCATCGCGCCGAGATGGCTGATCATTGCGAGTTCGTTGTTGCGCGGATGACCTCGATGAATGTTGCCATCACGGCCACGCATCGGCCCCAGGCGCGAGCCCAGGTACGTGCGCGTAACATCAATCAGCGGTTCGCCGAATGCAGATCGCCCCGCCTGGTCGCGAATCAATGGCGCGAAGATGTCGCCTTTTTGTAATAATAAACCGCATGCGACGCTGACGGCCTCCTGCCCTTTGCCAATGTAGACTCCGCCCGTGATCAGGCCGCCCCGATACAGACTAACGAGCTTTTCCTCAAGCGTGCGCGCCAACAGCATCCAGCGGAAAGCCTCGAGGAAGCGATCGTGCGGCGGCGTGGCCTTTTTCGTTTTTGATTTTGCGGTCCGCTGCGCCGTCTGAAGCATCGAATCATTTTATCCAAGATCGACAACTGCGCGCCAAAATTTTTTGCGCGTTTCCATTTCGGGGGAGCACGGGCTGCTAGCCCTGTAGTCGTCGGCAGCTTGCCGACGACCCGAAGACGTTACAAGATTTTTCGATGTGGGGGGTCGAAGAGGCTTTTCGGCAAGCTGCCGAAAAGGGCAGGCTAGCAAGCCTGCGCTCCCCGGAGAGAAAACTACCGCATCGCCAGCGCGAGACGCCGTTGTGTGGGGTTCTGTTCGCCTCCGTTAGAAGTTACTTCAGTTGAAACGTGCCCGGGCGCCGTCAGCTTCATTCCAACGAGCTTGCTCACACCGCGTTCTTCCATTGTCACACCGTAAAGAACATCGGCTTTCGCAATGGTGCGTTTGTTGTGGGTGATGATAATGAACTGGCTTTGCTCTACGAAGCGGTCGAGTACGCGGATAAAACGATTGATATTGCCTTCGTCCATTGCGGCATCCACCTCGTCGAGAATGCAGAATGGGCTCGGCCGTACCATGTAAATCGCGAATAATAACGCGACAGCGACCATGGAGCGTTCGCCTCCACTCAGCAGCGAGATGCTTTGCAGCTGTTTGCCAGGAGGCCTGGCGGTGATCTCGATTCCGCAGTTGAGCGGATCGTTCTCATCCAGCAACGACAGGTCTGCGCGACCGCCGCCGAAGAGTTCTGCGAACATTTCGCGGAAGTTCGTTCGCACCTCGGCAAAGGTTTCGCTAAACAACTTCTTGGTGGTGGCGTTGATCTGCGCAATCACATCGAGCAATTCGCGGCGCGAACTTGTAAGATCATTATTTTGCGTTTCGAGAAATTTGTACCGCTCTTCGAGCTCGTCGTACTCATGAACAGCATCGAGGTTTACCGGGCCCATGTTATCTAAGTGGGTCCGAAGATCCGTGATGAGTTTTTCCATCTCTGGAGGGGCGAGCTCCGGCGAGACCGGCGCCGCAGGATCTCCGCCCTCCAGCTTTTCGCTCCGTTTCACTTGAGCGCGCAAAACTCTTTCGAGCGCCGCCTCATCGGGCGCAAAAGCGCGAAGGTCGATATGGTAGCTGCGCAAAATATGCTCTGCGAGATTGTCGATCTTCATTTGCAATTGCGACCCGCGCACTTGCCACTGAGAGCGGCCGTCTTGCAATTCGCCTAATGAATCACGCAGACGGCGCAATTCAGTTTCGCTGCCGGAAATCGCGGCGACCCGTGTGGCGCGTTGCTCGGCAATTTTCACGGCATTTGTCTCTGCTTCCGCACGCTGCGAGGTTTGGTCTTTGATCAGTGCTTCGGATTCGCGCGATTCCTCAGCCTGCGCGGCCAATCTCTGTTCGTACATCCCAATATCAGTCCTCCGGACTGCGATCAGCTCGCCCAGCTCGGCGTCACGCGCGCTCATTGGATCGCGTTGCGCAATTAAATTTTCATGGCGCTGACGCTCGGTCGCGACGGTCAGTCGCAATTGATTAATTTTTTCGGTCAGCTCTTCTTCTCCCACCGTGGCCTCTTTCTGCGCAGTTTGGAATGCCGCCAGTTCAGTCTGCTCTTTTGCGAGTTGGCGGCGCATCGCTTGAAGTTCGCTCTCTAGCTGTGCGAGCCGTTCGTCCGCCGCGGTCAATTGACGCTCCAGTGCATTTTTCTCCGAATGCAAGTTCTCGATCTTGCGATCGGCCTCGCCAGATTCGCGCTGGAGCCGGGAGACGATTTCGAGCGCGGTTTTCGCTTCATCGCGTTTTGAAAAAAGTGAATCCCGCTCCTGTACCAGTGCGGCTTCTTCTTTCGCGAGCTTGTCGATTTGCGCCTTGCGCTCCAGTAGAGAGGTCGCGCACACTTCAGCACTGCCGCCAAAGACGATCCCTTCTGTGGAAATAAATTCGCCAGCAAGCGTGGCCATCGCTAGCGTACGCTCCTGTTTTCTGCACTCGAGAGCATGTGGCAAATCGGAAAAGATAACGACGTTGCCCAGCAATTGTTTAACGAATGGTTCGAGCGATTGCGGCGCGGTCACTTTATCAGTGGCCCAGGCGATTGCGTCTTTCGGCAGAACTTTTCGTATCGATTGCTCTGCAGGCGATATTAGTCCCGGAATGAGCAGTGCAGCCTGTCCGAGCTTCTTTTTCTTGAGTCGCACAATGATTTCGGAAGCAACGTCCACATCTTTCAAAACTATGGCGTGCAAATTTCGGCCGAGTGCCGCTTCGATCGCCGGAATGAAGTTGGGATCGACATCCAGTTGCGCAACGAGTGAACCGGCAATCGCGTCGTGGAACTTTTCGGAACTGTCCAAGCCTTTGAGGACAGCTTGCGAACCTTGCGTGAGCCCTTCGCCCTGTTCATCGAGTTGCCGCAAAATCTCCCAGCGGGATCGCTTTTCCGCGAGCGTGCGGTCAACGGCCGCAAGTTTCTGTTCGGCTTTGGAGAGTAGCTCCTCTTTCTCTCGCACGCTGGCCTCGACGTCAATTGCTTCGCGCTGGCTTGCTTTAAGTGAGACAGCGATTTGCTTAACGAGTTTCTTACGCCCTTCGATTGATGTTTGAATTTCTTTGGTGAGTTCTTCGATTTGAGCACGGCTCAATTCGCGTCGCGTTTTCGTTCCGGCGACTTCCTCCTCAAACGTCGAGATTCGGCCTTCGGATTTGGAAAGAGCGAGTTGCAACTCCTGCAACTGCGCCGCGCTCTTGGGGCGATTTTTCTGCATTTCTCTGAGCAGGCTGGTGAACTCGCTTAGCTCGGCTTGCTTTTCTTTCAAGTGCCTCTCGATTTCTCGGATCGAGTTATTGGTTTGCTCGATCTTAGCCGCCTGCTGTTTACGTTTCTTTTCAGCCTCGGCGATGTCGCGCCGCGCGCGTTCGATCAGTTCAGTAAGCTCTTTAGCGCGTTGCCGGTTGAACTCAATGCGGCTGCGGTGCGCGGCGATTTCGCTTTCAAGCCGTTGTACCTCCGCGCGCGAATCGGCGATCTCGATGTCGATTTTGTCCAACTCTCGACGTCCTTCAGCGAGCGCATTTTCGCTGCTGTCGATCTTCGTGCGCGCGGCCTGCTCGCTTGCGCTGAGTCGCTCGATTTCGTCGCGGCAGGCGGCCAGCTCGCCTTCAAGAGAGTCAAGCTGTTCGCGCGCGTGATGGGTTTCAAGCACGCGCAGGTCAGCATGCAGTGCCTGATAGCGGCGCGCTTTCCCTGCCTGTCGCTGCAACGAACCGATTTGACGTTTTACCTCTTTGATCACGTCACCAATACGCAAGAGATTTGCCTCAGTGGCTTCCAGCTTGCGGAGTGCTTCGCGCTTTTGCGCCTTGTATTTTGTGATTCCGGCCGCTTCCTCGAAAATCGTGCGCCGATCTTCCGGACGCGAACTTAGAATCATGTCGATTTTGCCCTGCTCCATCATCGAGTAAGCGGCTCGTGCGATGCCTGTGTCGGCAAAGAGATTTTGAATGTCGCGAAGGCGGCAGGGCGTTTTGTTTAGCAAATACTCGGAGTTGCCGTCCCGATACACGCGGCGCGTTACGCGGATGTCGTGCCAGTCGATTCCAAGTTCCTCAGCACAATCAGTGAAGGTGAGTGAGACCTCGGCTACACCAATCGGCTTGCGTGTTTCTGCGCCGTTAAAGATGATATCGGCCATTTCGTCGCCCCGGAGCGACTTCGCAGATTGCTCGCCAAGCGCCCAGCGGACGGCGTCAAGGACATTGGATTTTCCACATCCGTTTGGCCCAACGATAGCGGTAGTGCCCTCGTGAAAGTTAAAAATCGTTTTGTCGGCAAACGACTTGAAGCCGAGTAGCTCGAGCGATTGTAAATGCATTTTGGGCCAAACCTCGGGCCTCGCAGGCTCAATACAGCAACGTTTCAGGGGTTACAAGCAAAAAACACAATTAAAAGGGGTTCTGGAATCCTGCGGCCACAGGATGTTGGGGCGAATGCCACCATCTCACTAGTGCTTCCGTCATGTCGAGCGAAGTCGAGACACCCCATGAAGTTACCTGTATGTTGCACCGCGGGATTCCTTGACGGAGCCTGTCCTGAGCGAAGTCGAAGGGCTCGGAATGACACAGATGGGATGGGTTCTGGAAAATTCCAAACTCTCGATCCACAACGATTTTCGTGACGCGCCTCATGCCCAAAGAATTGCAGTAAACCCAGCTATCGAAAAACACGACCTTGGCCGCGGAGTTTACCGCACACCCTTGCCTTAGCCAACTAAATCACTCAGGATGCGCCAATGGCCGACAAATCGACGCTCTCGATCGAAAAAGCAGAGCGCGTAGATCATCAGTTGGTTCGCGGCATCGGAGTTCCAGCTCTCACCGCGAACATCGTCAGCTCGACAATCGGTGCAGGAATTTTCGTGATCCCGGCGACAGTTGCAAGAGGACTAGGGCCGGCAGCGCCACTCGCATTTGTTTGTTGTGCGATTGCGATGGTGTTGTTCGTCACTTGTTTCGCAATTGCCGGTAGCCGCGTGTCATTGACTGGCGGCCTATACGCGTATGTGGAAGTCGCGTTTGGTCGTTACGTCGGCTTCCTGGCTGGTATGCTTTACTTTCTAACTGCACTTGGCGCGGTTGCCGGCGTCGTGAACGTGTTGGCAAACTCAGTCGCGCTAGTGGTCCCGTTTCTCGCCAGTCCCGTGATGCGAATCATTGTCATGCTCGCCGTTTACGGCTCCTTGGTTCTAATCAATATCCGCGGCGTGCGCCAGGGCGCAGGTGCAGTGACCGTGATTACGGTTACAAAGCTTCTGCCTCTTTTGCTGTTTGTTTGCGTCGGAATGTTTTTCATTCACGCGCCGAATCTTGCCTGGAGCGGTTGGCCCAGCAGCAAGTCGTTAGGCGATGCCGTTATCCTGCTGATTTTTGCCTTCGTCGGAATCGAAGTGGCCTTGATTCCGAGCGGTGAAGTGAAGAATCCGGCGCGCACAGTTCCGCGCTCGGCTTATCTCGCACTCGTTGTCACGACGATCATCTACCTCATGATCCAACTCGTGGCGCAGGGTACGCTCGGCACCGATCTCGCGAAATATCCCGACGCGCCACTAGCCGAATCGGCGGCGAAATTTCTCGGGAACCTGGGTCGCACGATTCTTCTGGCCGGAGCGAGCATCTCTGCGTTTGGATTCGTGACAAGCGACATCCTGAGTTCGCCGCGTATGATCTTTGCTTTCGGCCGCGATGGTGCCTTGCCGCGGTTTTTCGCGCACGTCCATCCGCGCTATCGATCACCGGACGTCGCGATCATTACCTACGCGACGCTGGCATTTGCACTATCAATTAGTGGCACGTTTGAAAAGCTGGCGGTCCTTTCGAACGTCGCGGTGTTGTTGATGTATCTGCTTTGCTGCGCCGCCTGCTGGTTTCTGATGCAACGGGATGTGCGCTCGGACGGTGAGCCGTTCAATTTTCCTGGAATGAAAATTGTGCCTGCTCTGGCGATCCTCGCGATCGTCTGGATTCTCTCGCATGCGACTGTTCGCGAATTTCTGGTAACCGGAATCGTGTTGGCGCTCGCGTCGATCATGTACGCCGTGCGACAGCGCCTGGCCCTCGCGATAAAGAGACGGCGGAAGTCGTAGGCAAACGGTGAAAAACCGATTAGTTTTTTGGTCATGCGCGACAATTATCTTGAGCAGTATTATTCGTTCCTGCGGTTTCCGAGTGTCTCGACCGACGATCGGTACAAGCAAAAGCTGGAGGAGTGCGCACGGTGGCTGGTAGAAAAACTCACGAGCATCGGCTTGGAGACGCAGCTCGTCCCAACGCGTCGCCATCCGATTGTTTGGGCGCGCAACAAACATCAGCCCGGACGCCACACAGTTTTGGTCTACGGACATTATGACGTGCAACCGCCAGATCCCTTGGAGCTGTGGGATTCGCCGCCATTCGAGCCTGTTTTGAAGAACGGCTACGTTTTCGCGCGAGGCGCAACGGACAACAAGGGACAGATCCTTTCGCACATTCTCGGAATTCAAGAAACGATGGAGGAACATCACGATTTGCCAGTGAATTTGCATCTTGTCATCGAAGGGGAAGAGGAAATCGGCAGTGTCAACCTCGGCAGTTTTTTAGAACAAAATCGGGACGCGTTGAAGTGTGACGTAGGAGTTGTTTCTGATACCGGAATGGTCGCGCGCGGTGTGCCGACCTTGAGTTATGGTCTGCGCGGAGTGACCGCGCTCGAGGTCAAAGTGACTGGTCCGAAGATGGATTTGCACTCCGGCGTGTTTGGAGGCGCCGTTGCGAATCCGATTACCGCTCTCGCGCAATTACTCGCTACGCTTCACGATCGCGAAGGTCGTGTGGCCATCGCGGGATTTTACGATCGCGTGAAGCCGTTGGAAGATTGGGAGCGCGAAGCGTGGCGGAAGCTTCCGGTCGATGGCGACAAATTGATTCTCGAGGAAACAGGCGTGCCTGGGCTTTTCGGCGAAGCCTGCTACAATTCGATGGAGCGGATTTGGGCGCGGCCGACTGCCGAGATCAACGGAATCGGCGGCGGTTATCAGGGGCAGGGGACTAAGACGGTGATCGCCAGTCATGCGATGGCAAAACTGACGTTTCGTCTCGTTCCGGAGCAGGAAGGCGACGAGATTCTCAAGCTCGCAAAGGAGCATTTGCGAAAGCATCTCCCCAAAGGCGTTACGATGGAGATCACTATGGGCCACAGTGGACCGTGGTATCTCACCGATCCGCACTCGGCACTCGGCGAAGCGGCCCAGCGCGCGCTGCGCAAAGCGTTCAATGGCGAGCCCGCGCTCATCCGCGAAGGCGGCAGCATCCCGATTGTCTCACAGTTCCGCGGCATCCTAGGCATCGAAACGCTCCTGATGGGACTCGCGCTTCCTGATTGCCGCGCGCATTCGCCTAATGAGAATTTTCCCCTTGAAAATTTCGAGGGCGGTATTCGTCTCAACAAAGCAATTCTGCAGGAGCTGGCGCGCTGATTCTCAGTCAGGTGCTGTAGCGTGCGCTGTCTCAGCGCATCCGACTCGGATCGCACGCTCGATTCTCCGCTGAGGACAGCGGACACTACAGCCTCAAGGGCACCGCTCGATCATGAAGTGGCTTTTAATTTTTGCGATGCTATTCGGTGCGCTCTGCGCGACGGAGGCGGCTGAAGAGTCGTTAGGCACGAAAATCAAAAAGGTTTTCGAGCCGACACCAACACCGACTCCATCACGCAAACATCGAAAGCATGCAGGGCCGAAAGCTTCGCCGGCTCTGTCTCCGACGGCTTCGCCAAAAAAGAAGAAGATTTCGCCGAGCCCATCTCCCAGCGCGACGCCGAAGAGTAAATCAAAGCGAAAAAAAGCGAGCCCATCGCCAACAGCCGCGCCGGAAGAAACTTCATCGCCAACTCCAGCGGAAACTTCTACGGCTTCGCCTCCGCAGCCTTCCGGGCGGGAAAAAAAAGGCGCACCAAACGTCAGTCTTTCGCCCGATGAAATAACTGGTTACGAAAATTACCCGCCGAAAGTGCGGCAGATTCTCGATGCCGGGCTCGGACTGACAAAACAAAATCTCGGTTACACCTATGGCTCCGACGATCCCAAAAACGGTGGCATGGATTGCTCCGGCTTCATTTATTACGTTCTTCAGCAAAACGGTTTTCGCGAGGTGCCGCGCGATTCCAGCCAGCAATATGTTTGGGTGCGCAAGGCGGGAGATTTCGACGCGGTCTTGAGTCGCAAGGAAGATTCATTCGAGCTCGATGACCTCAAGCCGGGCGACTTGCTCTTCTGGCGCGGCACCTACAACATTGATCGCGACCCGCCGATCACGCACACGATGATTTATCTCGGTCGGGAAAAACGAACGAAAAAGCGCGTGATGGTGGGATCAAGCGACGGCCGCACGTATGACGGCATACAACGCTGGGGCGTCAGCGTTTTCGATTTCAAATTACCTCCACCACCCAAGAGCGGTGACGCCAAAATCAGTCCGGTATTCGTCGGCTACGGACGAATTCCTGGCCTAAGCGAAGATTGAGACGCCGAAAGTTGAAATTCGACGCCGGCCCTAGAGCTTGCGGATAGAAGAGCCGTCTTGTGAGCTAAGCGCGTCGAATATCTTCTAGCTCGTGCTTAATGAAAACCGCACACGCATCAATTGCATTATCATGCTGCACCGGTTCGTGCGGGTATGGGCGTCAGCAATATAACCCGTTTCGTAACACTGCCCTTCATTTTCCGTAAGACACCACCCGCTTGAGGTTCGCTTATCTTCGGAGTACTGAAACCATTTCTGAATGCACTCCGGGCAGCCCACGAGAGCAGCTCGAATGTCTGCCTCGGAAACTTGTTCGCGAAGTCCAAAATAGCCTGTCACTTCCAGCAAGGAAAACATTGATACGTTGCCAAGACTGTGAAATCGACGCGGTAGCGTTATTAGCTGCCCAACTATATCACTCTTCTTCATCCTCACGGTTCTTGGGTTGAGACTGTCTATCCTCTTCGATTTGCCCCACAGTCGGAGACGGTTTCACTTCTGTTGCGGAGGTCGGCTGGACCGGAGAACGATGAACGCGGCGTTCGTATCTCACGAATGCGATTGTGGTTAGAACGAGCATCACGATCAGCACGACACGCTGTTCGTTTTTTGTGAGTTCGAAAATCCGGAACAAAGGTTTCATTTCTTCGCGTAACGAATTGGGTCTTTCATGCCGGCTTCGCGAAAGCCTTTCAGCCGCAGAAGACAGGAATCGCATTCGCCGCAGGCGAGACCTTCCGGCGTCGGATCATAGCAGCTATGGGTTAGTGAAAGATCGACATCGAGCTCGACGGCTTTGCGAATAATTTCGGCTTTTGAAAATTTGATCAGCGGCGTGTGAATTTGGAAGCGTCTGCCTTCGACGCCGGCCTTCGTTCCAATATTGGCGAGGTTTTCAAAGGCTTCGATGAATTCCGGCCGGCAGTCGGGGTAGCCGCTGTAGTCGATTGCGTTTACGCCGAGGAAGATGTCGCTGCCTCCCATTACTTCTGCCCAGGCGAGGGCGTAAGCTAGAAAGACCGTATTGCGCGCGGGCACATAGGTGATCGGGATTCCGTGTGCGATTTCTTTTCCGGAACGCTGCTTCGGAACAGCAATATCAGCGGTGAGCGCCGAACCGCCAAAAACGCCCAGGTCGATCTTTGCGACGCGATGCTCTTTCGCGCCTAACGAATTCGCGACGCAACGGGCGGCTTCTGTTTCGATTTGGTGACGCTGACCGTAATCGAATGAGAGCGCGTGAGCTTCGTAGCCTTCTGCAATTGCGATCGCCAGTGTCGTGGTGGAATCAATCCCGCCACTCAGAAGAACGACTGCGCGTTTCATTTATTGGTAGCGCAATTTTGCACTACGACTGCCGCTTGGCGATTCGCCTCTCCCGTCGCGGGGAGAGGGTAGGGTGAGGGGTTGCGGTTTGTAGCCGTCTTGTGCGAACCCCTCACCTCAATCCTCTCCCCTTTTGCGAAAGAGGAGAGGCGGAAAAACAAAGCTGAAACGTTTTGGCATCCGCCGGTTCGCTCAAAGCGCCACATTATCGGTGGTCGCGGCCAATTTCACGTTTGTCCGGGTACTCCGCACGAACCGTAAGGGCGATTCCGCCACGCGCGGAGAATTGCGCGGTGATGATTGCTTCGCGCGGCGCGCACGCTTTGACGAAATCGTCCAGGATGCGGTTCGTGACTGCTTCGTTGAACGCGTGCTCGTTTCGATACGACGCCAGATAAAACTTAAGCGACTTGCTTTCGACGCAGAGACGATCGGGTACGTAATCGATATCGATCTGGGCGAAATCAGGCTGCCCAGTAACGGGACAAACGGAAGTGAAATCATCTGTCTCAAAATGAATGCGGTAATTGCGGTTGGGCGCTGGATTCTGGAAGGTCTCAAGCCGCGCTTCTGCGGGCGAAGCAGGAAGTTTCGCGTCGCTGTGCCCGAGCAATGTTAATTGGCCTGCGCGTTTTCGTTTTGTCACGGCAGGTAACGTCCGTCGGAGCCGTTTCTGGTCAACCCGTGTAGAGGCGTTTGTGCCAAACGCCTGCGCCGTTGCTCGCCGCGGCGAGCAGTGCTACAACGCTTCAGCTACGATTTGACGTCAATCGCCGCTATCCTCGCTGGAATGCGCGTAGATCGTCGGCCACGCCTGGATATTTCGCCGCCAGCGCTTCGACATCGCCGATTTCGACGTCGACTTTCTCTACGCCGGGCCATTCTGTGCTCGCGCCGAGGAACCAGCGCCGTCGTCCGATGACGCGTGCAGTGTGGAACGTATTACCCGGAATTAAAAGCTGCACGCATTGACCCGCTTGCAGATCTGGACCTACGACGACGCGCTCGCTTGTTCCATTTTCGTGCAGCATCAGAACTTCAATCGGATCACCCAGGTAGCGGTGATAAAGCTGATCGTTGCGAATGCGATGCAGACGTACCGGCGCATCTGGGGTGACCATGAAATACAGTGCCGAACCCGCTGGCCGGCCATCAAGAAATGGTGCTGGGAGCCCGCCGGGCGCAATTCGTTGGTTGCTGATAAACGTGACGCGCACGAACCCGCATGTGGCGTGCGGCTCGAGCTTGAGCAGCGCGCGAACCTCTTCGGCGTTCAAATCATTGGTCATTCGAGTTTGAACATCGAACGTCGAACGTCGAACGTCGAACGTCCAATATCGCATCGGCTCATGGACATCGAACCTGAAATTTCAAATAGCAAAAATCGAGCAAGTGTGATCGATGTAATCGCCCACGACCCGAAAACGGGTGAGACGGTTCTTGTAATGAACGAGCCTAACGAGTGGAACGGCTCGGATGAACAATTGCTCGCGTTACAGGAGCGGTTCAACGCTTACGTTTCATTTTTGCTCGACGGCGAAATGGCAACCGATCATCCGCATCTCGCCGGCAAACCGGCGCGCATTGAAGTGCGTTGCGCCCGCATGCCCGATGCTTGCGCGCTCGAATTGCTCGCTCTCATCCATGATCAGCTCGCCTTTCAGGAAATTAAATTGGAAGTCGTGGTGCGAGACGCAGCAGGTTAACACTTTTGGCTTTTAACCTTTCGGTATGACACCGACAGATGTCGCGAGGGCGACCTTGCGGAAGATCACGCTCCGGTTGATCCCGTTTCTATTCGTTCTGTACATCGTCGCCTGGCTGGATCGAGTGAACGTTGGCTTTGCGGCGCTACAGATGAATTCCGATCTCGGATTCAGTTCGGCCGCGTTTGGCTTCGGTTCGGGCGTGTTCTTCCTCGGTTACTGCTTGTTCGAAGTGCCGAGTAACCTCGTTTTACATCGCGTTGGAGCGCGGCGTTGGATCGCACGGATCATGATGAGCTGGGGAGTCATCTCAGTGGCCATGATGTTCGTTCGGAGCACGCTCGCTTTCTACGTCCTGAGATTTCTGCTGGGCGCTGCCGAAGCAGGTTTCTTCCCCGGCGTGATTTACTACCTGAGCTATTGGTATCCGGAGGCGAAACGCGCACGCGCGATCGCGGCGTTCATGACAGCGGTTCCGGTGAGCGGTGTGATTGGCGGCCCGCTGTCCGGGGCGCTGCTCACTTTGAATGGAGCGCTCGGTCTTGCTGGATGGCAGTGGCTTTTTTTGGTCGAGGGAGTGCCCGCGATCTTGCTTGGCGCGATCGTGCTGCTTTATCTCAACGACCGGCCCGACGTGGCGCGCTGGCTGTCTCCAGTCGAGCGGGAATGGCTGACGAGCAATTTAGCGGAAGAACGAACTGCCCGCACCGCGCTAGGTCCTACTCGAATTTTGGCTGCGCTGACTAATCCGACAGTATGGCAGCTTGGGATTATTTTTCTTTTAGCCGCAATTGGTTTCTACGGGTACTCGTTTTGGGCGCCGCTCGTCATCAAGTCGCTCACAAGGAGCAGCGATCTTCGCATTGGGCTGATTCTAGGGGCGATCAGCGCAGTTACGATCATCTTTATGGTGTTGAACAGTGCGCATTCCGATCGCACCGATGAACGCCCTTTGCATGTGGCCGTTCCGCTGCTGATCTCGGGCGTGGGTTTTCTTGGTTGCGCTGTGTTGTCCGAGCCGGGATTGGCCATTGCCTCGCTGGCGCTTGTGCCGATTGCGCACTGCGCGGCATACGGCCCGTTTTTCTCCATGCCAATGCGTTTTCTGACTGGAGCGCCGGCAGCCGCTGGCATCGCGCTGGTGGTGACGATCGCCAACGTGGGCGGGTTCATTGGTCCCACGTTGATGGGCGCGATGAAGGAACGCTTCGGTACACACGGCCCTGCATTCATGCTGCTAGCTGCATGTGCGATCGTAGCGGCATTTCTCGCCCTGCGGCTACGGCGAGTTACATTTCTGCGCGACATGCGGGCTGGCGCGCGCGATGGGAATTTCGCTAAATTTTAAAGGATTAAAGCGTTGAACCGTGTTAACGCGGGCGGATCGCTTCAACGATTCACTCGCGCAAAGAAATCTTCCAATAGCACCTTGTCATGTTGAGCGAAGCGAAACATCTCTGGTCGGCGTCTTAGCGCTCAGGAAGAGATAATCAGAGATTCTTCTCCCGCGACTGCGGGATTAGAATGACAATTCTGAGTTAACGATTCGACGATTCCAATCGCGCAAAGAAATCCTCGAATAACGCGTCGTAAATTCGGCTGCGTTCAGGATGATATTGGACAGCGAGTCCGAACGGGTATTTGCGCAGCCGCACCTGCTCGATGATGCCATCATGCGCGGCCCACGCCTCCACTTCCAAGTCGTTGCCTAATTGATCGATCGCCTGGTGATGCGCGCTATTCACTTTGGAAAAACGATGCGATGCTCCACGCGTACTGCGCAACGGCTGCACATCACGTTGCTTTTGCTCGGGCAGATTGTGTCCTTTGATGTCGAGCTTGAGCGTGCCGCCGAGTGCGACGTTGAACACCTGAAGGCCTTTGCAAATTGCCAGAATCGGTAACCCGCGCGAGAGCGCGTCCTGGACAGCCTGAAACTCCCAGCGGTCACGCTCCGCGTCGATGTGTTTATCCAACACCGACGGATCGGGAACGTCCTGCCGCAGAAATTCCGGGGAAATATCGGAACCGCCTGATAGTAAAAGGCCGTCCATATCATCGAGCGGAACATTTCCCGTACGCGCGTTCCAAACTTTGATGTCAGGATGTTTCGCAAAAATTGTGCGAAAGGACTTAGCATCTTTTGGACGGATCCAGCTAGCCAGATTTGGCATTGGGCGAATTTGCGACTTGCCAATGGCCATGTAAAGAGCACTTCGATGTTTAGCGTGGATGTATCCAACGGATTACATGAGGAACTGGAAGCCCTGGCGCTCAAAAACAAAGCTCGAGCCATCGGAGTGGCACTGCACGATCTCGAGACCGGATTCCGATTTTCATTGCGCGGCGACCGATGGTTTCATGCTGCAAGCACGATCAAAGTGGCAGTGCTCCTTGCAGTATTTCGAGCGGCAGACGAAGGCCGCCTTCGGCTCGATGATTCGTTACACGTGCGAAACCGTTTCTTCAGCGCAGCAGACGGATCGCTTTTTCGCGTCAGCCAAGATCGCGACGCGACGCCGGAGCTGTATGCGGCCATTGGACGGACCACGAAGATATCCGCGCTTGCGCACGCAATGATCTGTGGGAGCAGCAATCTCGCGGCTAATTTGCTGCTCGATTTTGTCGGAGTGGAGTATGCGCGGACGGTTCTGCGAGAAGCGCAAGTTGACGGGGTTGAGCTGCGGCGAGGCGTGGAAGACCACGGTGCGCATGAGCGCGCGATAAATAATGAAGCGACTGCCGACGGGTTGTTGAGTTTGTTGTCAGCGATCCGCGGCGATTTTCTTACGCCTGAAAGCAAACGAGAGGTGATCCGCATTCTGCTGGAGCAACGATTCAATTCGATGATTCCCGCCGGGCTCCCGCCGCACGCCACGGTCGCGCACAAGACCGGTGAGATTTCGACTGCCTGCCATGACATTGGAATCGTCTATTTGCCCGAACGCGAGCCATACATCGCCGCTATTTTAACTGAATTTGATTCGGAAAGGGAGGGGCGGCGCGAAACAGTCGCAGCGATTTCCGAAGCGATTTATCGATCGCTACTGCGAACAGAGCCGAAATCAAATGAGGACTGAGTTTCTGCGGCCGATTGACGGTTTGAAATTGCCTGAAGTATATCGCGCCTTGCTTCGACCAGGCGAAACTGGAGCAGATTTATATGGCAATGCCCATCAGCTGCCGCGCTTTTTCTATGAAATCACTAGCTGGCAGCAAGCGCGCGAGGTTCGCCTGGCACCGCACTTTACGCTCGCGGAATTGATGCTGGTTGATTGCCGCGAAGCGAGACTGCTCCTGGGTCAGTTTCCCCATTATGTGCCGTGCGCAATCGTTTTGCTTGCGAGATTGTTGGAGGATTTTCGCCGTGAGGTTGATGCGCCGGTGTTTATCAGCGCAAATGGCGGATACCGGTCGCCGGCGCATCAGATTGGCGGCGCGACAAGCATTCACGCCTGGGGCACCGCTGCGAACATTTACCGCGTTGGAGACACGTTTCTGAATGATGTGAGGTCCATTGGGAAATATGGGGCAATAGCGGCGTCGCTCAGCCCGGCTGTGTTTGTTCGGCCGTTCGGATTGGAACGAGGGCAAACCAACGACCATCTCCACATCGATTTAGGGTTTGCGAGCTTGACTCCGCGCGAATGCAGCGACGCGAGTTGAGCTCTTGTTAAGGACATGAAGAATTTCGGAACAGAACGGGGCACCCGCGTTTCTCGCGAACGCACGCTTGTCGCGATACCGCCGCGTGCGGTGATCGGCCTGGAAGCAGAGTTTAATCTTTTCGTCAATGGACGCCGACGGCGCCCGGAAAAGGTATTTGGCGATCCGAGCCGGCTTGTGCGAAGGCGGATGATTCGGCGCACCGGCAAATCGTTTCAATCTCCAGCTGGCGGCGCGATTTATTTCGATACGGGTGTAATTGAGGTTGCGACACCAATTGTTGAACTCGAACCCGGCTGTTGTTATCGCGCTACGCGCTCACTGTGGGAGCAAATCCGGTTTTTACGAGCCGAGCTGGATCACTGGGCCAGGCGAAACCACTGCCAGTGCCGCCTCCAGGGTTTTAGCACGCATTACAATTTTTCATTTCCAAATGCGCGAAAATCAAAATTTCGCAACGCGACCAAGCTTGCGTATTTGCTCGCGCACATTTTGCCCGCACCCGTGTTTTTGTTGGCAACGAACCGGCAGAGCAGCGCGGTCGGCGTTCGGCCCCGCAGGATTCGAATTGAGGTCACAGCTGATTTTACCCCCGATCCTGCCTTGATGCTGGCGACATGTGCTTTCGTGGCGGGCGCCGTAGAAACGGTCCTTCGCTGGGAAGATTTTGGCCTGAGGCAATTGAACCGACATGAAATTCCTCGCATCACGCCGTTTCGCCTGCGAAAACATTCTTCGCGTCGCGGGTGGCGCGTCACAGCCGATTCATTAGGCCAAGATCCTTTCACGTCGGATATCAATGCGCCGCTTTGGAAATTGCGCGACGGTCGAATACTTAGCTTGCGCGCAATCGCGGCGGAAATTTTGACGCCATTTCGCCGACAAGTTCGGCAAATCAGCGACTCGAGTACGCTGGAGCACATCGCCGCGGTTTTCGATGGAAATGCGCGCTCACTTCTCGATTTCGCGGAGCGCCCTCACGCGTACGATGATGTGGGGCGTGTAATCGATTGGGGCCGCCGCCGGATGCGACGTTGGTCACGGTCCAGGTACGAAAAAATTATCCATAGGGTGATCGCACGCGAACCGATGCGCATTGGACAAAAGCGGTATCGAGTGGACCGGGTGAACGGCTGGTATCAAGTCGAGTTTCGAGAGGTGGGAACCAGACGGCGCAGGACATTTAATCTCGATGAACTAGTGCAGATGTCGGCTGCGAAAAAGCCAGCTTCCGTCGGATCGCGCAAACGCACGCCCGCCAAAAAGCGTCGCGCGATGAAGCTCAAGGAGTGACCCGAAAGCTTTCGGGGTCACGTTTACCCTGACGGCTGGGAAGCCGTCGTTCCTTGAAGCATCAGCTCGCGCACGTATTTCACAGGTGGGCTCCCGTAGGAAATCACCTGGCCGTTGTATTTCTTGAGGTTGAAATCGTTGCCAAGTTTCTTCTGCTCGGCAGCGCGTAAATCGAGATGTTCAGTTGCACCGACAAAATAGGTGGAGAGCTGCGCGGAAGTGAGCCGGGCACGTTTCCATTTCGCCACGGCTTCGCCTTCCTGCTGGTAACCTTCTTTCGTCATCAAATCCATCGCTTCCTTTTCGCTCATGTTTCCGGCGTGAATGCTTTGGTCGAGAATAGCATTGCAAATTGCGCGCAGTCGCATCTTCAACTGTTGCATTTTGACCTCGGGTCCGCCGTAACCCTGTTCTGCCATCGTTTGCTCGCAATAAACGGCCCAGCCCTCAATGAATGTGCCGCTCTGAAAAATTGCGCGCACCAGGGTGGACGCGCGGAATTCGTTGGCACGAGCCAGCTGCAGAAAGTGCCCCGGCATCGCCTCATGCACGGTCAAATCGCGGATCATGTAGTTGTTGTATTCGCGAAAGAAGGATTCCTTTCGCTCTTTTGACCAGTCTTTGGGCGTCGGCGCGACGGCGAAAAATGTTTTCCCATTTTTCTCGAGCGGCCCCGGCGCATCGCAGTAGGCAATGGCGACGCCGCGTTTGAATTCGGGCATCGCGATCACGTCCAGCGGGACCGTTGGAACGGCAACCAGATCATGTTGCTTTACGAAATCGGTCGCTTCGGCGGTGATCTTTTTCGCGAAATCGACCACAGTGGCGTCGTTCGGGTGCTGCTCGGCAAGCTTGTCGAGCACCGCGGCGGTCACTTTATGTTTGTCCGCGAGTCCGGCAGCTGCCGGATCAGCGTTCGGGAAATATTTTTTGTAGAGCGGCAGCGCAGTTTGGTAGATGGCGATTTGCGTTTGCTCCAGATCGGCCTTTGCCCGCTTCATGATTTCTTCCATCGGCAAGTCTGACGCGAGCGCGAAATGAAGTTTCTTTCTATACTTCTCGGCGCCGAGACGGAAGTCGCCATCCGAGCGCGGCAACAGATCGTTCTGAAGCCATTTCTTGTAATCCTCCAGCGCTGCTGCGGTTTTTTCCTGCAAGGGCGCAAGCTCCTTTTTCATTTGCGGCGCTTGATCCAGCAAAGGCGCGAGTTCTGCGCGCACCAGATTGATTGCGCCCTGCGTTTGCTCAATCGCTGTCTCTGTGTGAACGCGTGGTGGGTGTTGCAGGTTGGCTTTTGCCTGAGCGATCACGCGTGGAATCGCTTCCATGCGCTGGCGTAGGTTTGGAATTCGCTTTTCTGCTGGCGCGAAATCGCGCGCGACCAACAGATAAAGACTGTTGGCCAAACTCTGCATGTAAACGAGCGGATTCCACTCCGCTTCTTTCAACTCTTCGGCCTGGAAGATTTGATAATCGATGTTCTCCTTTAGAATGCGAAAATCGATATTGTTCGCGCCGGTGAGCTGCGATCCATCGACAGCGTTCAGCTTGTCGCGAAATTCTTTTTGGGCTGCGAGATCCTTCGCGCGCGCATCAGAAGAGTAATCGGTTAACTGACCGTCAAAACTATGGTCCCCGAGTTCGGTCGCGTCCTCAGGATTGGCCTGCAAATATTGCTCGATGTAATCCCCAGCAATTTTTTGAAACTGGTCGTCCTGCATGGTCGCGGATGCGTTGAGCATCGATAACAACAATGCGGACACAGCTGCGATGATGATTTTCATCCGATGTCAGCTTGGCGTGCCGCCATGAAGAATCGGCTCGGTTGCGATTTCGTCAGGAGTGAGCTGCTGCGATTGCAGATAAGTGCGGCCCTTGTAGAAACAGGCGACAACCACGAAGACGACAGCGGCACCGAACATCAACCAGGTGAAAAAGACAAAGTACTGATAAGCGCTGAGCTTGTGCCCTGCGCCCAAGATCCATTTGTTGACCAGACCGACGAAGAGCTCACCTGAGGCGACCGTGAGAAGCCACAACGCCATGACCGAGCTCTTCATCGAGTTGGGCGCCTGAGTATAGGAAAATTCCAACCCAGTGATCGAAACCATCGCTTCGCCCAGCGTAAGAATAACGTAGGCCAGAAGTTGCCAGTTGATGCTCGGCTTCAATCCGGCATCGATTTGACCCTGAATCCAAACGATCACGACAAACGACAGGCCGGTAATAAAAAGACCAATGCCGATTTTGCGCAGCGGCGTGAGCGGGAAAATTTTGTCAATCGCGGGATAGATCACGTAGTTGACCAATGGAATAAAAATCAGGATCAAAATTGGATTCGCGGTTTGGACCTGGGCCGCGATCAAATCCATCCCCATCCAGTGCAGATCCATCTTCTCGGCTTGCAACGTCCATTCGGCCCCGTTGCTCATTCCCCACAAGGCCCAGAAAACCAAAATGAAAACGTAGACCATCGCAATGCGGCCAAGCGTAATGAGACCTTCTTTGCTGAAAGTTTCTTTCAAATAACCGAGCCCGGCCGGCGGCACGTGGACCATTTTGTTGCGCCCGCCCCAGAAAAATAAAGTCGCGATCAACATCGCTATGCCGGGAATTCCGAACGCCCAGCCTGGCCCCCACTTGGGATTCGCGAGGAGCCACGGGCAGAGAATGGAAGAGATGAACGAGCCAGCGTTAATCGAGAAATAAAACCAGCCAAACATCTTTGAAAGCAGATGCTTGTTCGATTCGCCAAACTGATCGCCTACGTTGGCCGACACGCATGGTTTGATGCCGCCTGCGCCCAAACAAATCAGCGTCAATCCAAGTATGAGCATCGTGCGTTGTCCGATGGCAATTCCCCAGGTAGTCGCCATGCACGCGAGAGTGAGATTGCCCAGGCAGTAAACGATTGAGAGCGATAGGATGGTCCAATATTTGCCGATCCAGCCATCGGCGATGATCGCGCCGAGAATCGGAAGGAAATACACGCCGAACACGAAATAATGCGTGTACATGTACGCCTCGTTCGGGCTCATCGGCGCCAGCACACCGGATTGATTCAGGATGTAGTGCGCCATGAAGACGGTCAGCACCGACTTCATCCCGTAATAGGAGAAGCGCTCGGCCGCTTCGTTCCCGATGATGTACGGCACACCGGGCGGCATGGTCGTGAGGTTTGGAGGCGAAGTTAGATAATTGTGTTTAGCCATGTGATCTCCTTTGCCTAACGACCTTCGTGCGGGACAGATTCGGCGGGCGTCGAGGAAGTCGAAGATTCCTCAGAACCTTTCTTTGCGTTCGACCAGACCTTTGCTGGATCGGGCTGTTCGCGCTGGACTTCCGGCATCTGACCGAGCGGATGCTTTTCGCAGGAACAAACAGCGATCACGGCAGTGGCGCAGAGAATAGACGCCGCCTTCGCAAGAGAAACTCGCATGAGCCGGGGCACACTAATCAGCGTCGCTCGTGGTCTGCAAGCCGAAAGCGAGGCTAGGGAGCGAGCACAGCTCGCTCGCCGTGGCGAGGGCGCGCCGTTAAAATCGCAAACGTGCTCACGATCAAGATTACGATCACGAGCACGAACAAGAGCAAGAGCGAGAGCGTCGCCGCGGCGAGCGCCTGTACAACGAGATTGAAAGACGCGGGCATGGAGTTACTATCAGACGCGGTGGCCCGCACAGACAAACAGAGCGCTTGGAGCGAAGTCTTCGCTCTCATTCTGCTTTTTGTCGGCACGTTGTTGTTTTTTGCGCTGATTTCATACACGCCAAAAGACGTACCGTCCTGGGTTTGGTTTAGCCATATCTCGCCGTCGAACCATCCTGCGCAAAATTTCATTGGGCCGGTTGGCGCGATCGTGGCGGGAATTTGTTATCAATGCATTGGAGTTTTCGCTTCGCTGTTGCTGGCAGCAGTTCTACTCGGTTTCGGTGCGGCGAAATTATTTCATCCTCGATTGCGCGTAATGCCCCGAATCCCATGGATCGTTTTGTTCATCGTATCCGGTGCTTGCCTCGACCAGTTATGGGACATCAGCCACCTGCTTGGGTTGAAGGTGCCAGTAGACATTCAGGGGCCCGGTGGCCTGATCGGATATCGCTTGGCTGATGAACACCGCGGCCTGCTCCGCGCCGGGCTCGGGCCTGTCGGCTCGCTGCTTCTGGTGCTGGGAATTTATGTGACCACGCTGATTTTGGTTACCGGGCTGCGTCCGATTCATCTTGTTCGCGAGATAGTCCGCGCGACGCGGCGCGTCGCCACAAGACTGCACGAATGGCAATTGCAGCGGAAGCTTCGCAAGCTGGATCTGAAGGAAAAACTGGAAATTAGTGAGAGGCAACTCGCCAAACAAAGACGAGCGCTCGAAAAGCAGCTCAGGAAAAAGGGCATGCCTGTGACTGAGCCGGTAGGCGCGACAATCTCGGAGGAAGAACTCGCAAATCGGCCGATTCCGAAGGTTGTCGATACCACTGCCTTCCCGAGTGAGCAGGTGACACCGATTGGCAGAAAACCGTCTCTTGCAGAATTACGCGCCCGCTCTGAAAAACCAAAGCGGGATTCCAACACAGAGAGCACAACTTCAAGCTGGGAGGATTATGTATTGCCAGCGTTCGATCTGCTCGACGAGCGCAGTTTTGAAGCTCGCGCGGCCACCGATCCCGCCGAATTAGAGGAGGTCCGGCAAATCCTGATTGATACGCTGGCGCAATTCGGCATTGCAGTGGCGCCCGGCGACATTACGAAAGGCCCCACCATTACCCGCTACGAAGTGTACCCCGCCAAAGGCGTGCGTGTGGACAAAATCGTGAGTCTGGAGCGAGACCTTGCGCGGGCGACCCGCGCTGAGCGAATCAACATTTTGGCACCGATTCCCGGAAAAGACACTGTCGGCATCGAGTTGGCGAATACGCGAAAAGCGACAGTAACGCTGCGCGAAATGTTGCAGTCGCCCGATTGGGAAGAGGCAAAAGGACGCGCGAAAATTCCGCTCGCGCTCGGCAAAGACGTTTACGGCAAGGCGATCATCACTGATTTGGCGCAAATGCCGCATCTACTAGTGGCCGGCACCACTGGCAGCGGGAAAAGCGTTTGTATCAATGCCCTGATTGCCAGCATGCTCTTTCGCTTCACTCCGGAAGAACTGCGTTTTGTGATCATCGATCCAAAGGTGGTCGAGTTGCAGGCCTATAGCTCTCTGCCGCATCTCACCTTGCCGATTGTGACTGATCCGAAGAAAGTGCTGCTGGCCTTGCGGTGGTTGATCGACGAAATGGAGCACCGCTACAAAATGTTTGCCCGTGTAGGCGTGCGAAACATCGTCGGTTTCAATGCACGTCCGATGAAAAAGAAAGAAGCTGTAGCCGGGATCGATGATCCCGGCCGTGAGGACGAAACTGCTCCCCGTGGACCGGCATCACCGATGCCGGCTACAGAAGAGCAAATTCCCGATAAACTTCCTTACGTGGTTGTGATCATTGACGAGCTGGCTGATCTGATGCAAACCGCGCCGGCGGACGTCGAGACGGCGATCGCGCGCATCACGCAGATGGCTCGTGCGGCAGGTATTCATGTCATCGTCGCAACGCAAACTCCGCGCGCGGACGTGATCACCGGCGTAATCAAGGCGAACATTCCCTCCCGAATTGCATTCCAGGTCGCCTCGAAGATCGATAGTCGCGTTATCCTCGATGAGAACGGAGCGGATCGTTTGCTCGGGCAGGGCGACATGCTGTATCTGCCGCCGAGCACTTCGCGTCTTATTCGCGCGCAAGGCGTGCTCGTAACGGACGATGAAATTCATCGGCTGGTGGAATTCGTTTCAGCACAAAGCCCGCCCGCTTTCGACACGGAGATGCATGAGAAGCTTCAATCCACAGCCGCTCCGGAAGAGGACGTGACAAGCGAAGATGAAGAGCTCGTCGAGAAATGCCTCGAGATCATTCGTCAGGAAAAACGCGCTTCCACTTCGTTGCTCCAGCGGCGCTTGCGACTTGGCTATACGCGCGCTGCGCGCATCGTTGATATTCTTGAGCAGCGCGGTATTTTGGGTCCCGGCGAAGGCGCCAAACCACGCGAGATTCTGGTCGATCTCGATGCTGCCGTTTAGCCGGCATTTCGCATCATGACGATAGAAGGACTCGGTAAAAAATTTCAGGAAGCGAGGCAGGCGAGAAATCTTACGCTCGATGAAGCAGCGCGGATGACGAAAATTCGCCCCTCGCGGCTGGCGGAAATTGAGGCAGATGATTTTTCGCAGTTTCCGAGCCTTGCGTACGCAAAAGGGTTCCTGCTCATCTATGGAAAATTTTTGGACGTCGATGTCACGCCGTATCTCGATGCGTTTGAAGATTCCGAGCGCGTGACGGTCGATGGCTACTCATATCTTCAAGAGAACCAGCCCGCCAAGCCAGTCAGTGCGCCAGCGGCCCCACGCCGTCCGGCCCCCACGAGGCGCGACCGCATCTCGCCGATGCCGCTTATTTTTGGGATCGTGGTGCTGGTGATTGGCTTTTCTGTGATGAAATTGCTCCTGAATGTGCAGCGACTCGCGCCGGGGAAGGCGGAATCGGCTGCACAAGCATCACCCAACGCATCGCCTGTGATAGGCTCTAAGCCCGTTCCGCCCGGACCGGCCGCAAGCGCGCCAAATACCGTTGCATCCGCTCCATCCATCGCACCAATCGTGTCGGCTGCGCCAACGATCGCGCGGACAGCCGTCGCCGCGGCTTCCACAGCGTCAGGCGAGCCGGAAGTGCGTCGAGCGAAACCTGTGACTCGGGAAGACCTGACGAAAGCGCAAGAAACACCGAATTCATCCTCGGTAGAACCAGGCGAACAGAATCGCGTCGCTATTCGCCCACTCAAAAGAACGTATGTGAGGGTGACCGTAGGCGATGGGAAGGGGAGTCCCGCGTTCGAGCGTTGGGTTTCGCCAGCTGACGGCACTGTTGAATTCCGCGGTAAGCATGTTTCGATCCGTGTTCTCGATCCTGACGCCGTTCAGATCACAAAAAATGGCAAGTCGCTGGAAGATAACGACGAAGACGTAACGGTTAACTAATGCCGTCATGAACTCGCCACCTGTAGTGGCCCCGAAGGCGTTCGGGGCAAATGGAGAATCGTTACCGCTGCTACAGCGCACGAAGATTGGCATGATCAGCCTTGGCTGCGCTAAGAATCTTGTCGATGCAGAGATCATGCTGGGAAGCGTTTTACAACACGGGATGGAAATCACATCCCGCCCAGAGGACGCCGATGTCCTTGTGATTAACACGTGCGCGTTCATTGATTCAGCCAAGGAAGAATCAATCGGAGCGATTCTGGAAGCGCATCAGCAACGCGGCCTAAGCAGAAGACCGCATCAAAAACTGATCGTAAGCGGCTGCATGTCGCAGCGATTTGCAAAAGAACTGCGGCAGGAGATGCCGGAGGTGGATGGATTTGTTCGGCTTGATCAGGTCAGCGAGCTTGGGATGATCATCGAGAACCTTTTGGCAAAACGCCCAACGCTCAACGCTCAACGTCCAACGCTCAACGGAGAGAATGATGACGTCGATCTTGCGTTCGCGGACACGCGGCCCACTTACATTCCGGATTACAATACGCCCCGTTTTAGACTTACCCCGGAGCATTTCGCTTACGTAAAAATTGCCGAAGGCTGCAATCACCCGTGCAGTTTTTGCGTAATTCCTCAGATGCGCGGCAAGCATCGCAGCCGATTTCCGAAATCTGTTCTCGCCGAAATTAGCGCGTTGGTGCGCGAAGGCGTCCGCGAAATCAACTTGATCAGCCAGGATACGACCTATTATGGGATGGATTTGTGGCCGAGCAAGGCAGGGCCGCGCCAGCCGATTGATTCGGCTCGTGGGCCGACGCTCTCAGCGCTGCTTCGCGAGATTCAACAAATCGAAGGCGAATTCTGGGTGCGCCTGCTTTACACGCATCCGGCGCATTGGAGCGATGAACTGATTGAAGCAATCGCGCAATGCGACAAGGTCGCGCGCTACATTGATATTCCTCTGCAACATATCGACGATTCAGTGCTGCAAAGGATGCGACGCGAAACATCACGCGCGCACATCGAAAATTTGATTCACAAACTCCGTGCTGAAATTCCCGGCCTCGCGTTGCGGACTACTTTTATCGTTGGATTTCCAGGTGAAACGGGTGCGGAATTCGAGAACCTTCTCGATTTCATTCGCCGCGTGCGATTCGAACGGCTGGGAATATTCAAATATTCCCAGGAAATGGGCTCCCGCGCGGCGAAAATGCCAGGACAGATTCCTGCAAAAATCAAGAATGCACGTTACCGTGCCGCGATGTTGGCTCAGCAGCAGATTGCTCATGAAATTGCCTGCGAGAAAATTGGACGCGAGCTGAAATTACTGGTTGATCAGCCGCATATAGCACGAACCGAAGGCGATGCTTCGGACGTCGATGCGCGCGTGGTGTTATCCAAAGCTGCGCCGGTCGGCGAATTTATTTGGCGCAGGATCACTGGCAGCCGAGGCTACGATCTCCTTGCGTAGCACAGACATCTTGTCTGTGCGGCAGGCGGGCGTCTCGCCTGCCGAGTCACACACGAGGAAAACGCGCTCGCCCAGACGCGAGTTACTTGTGCGATATTAATAGTGACAAGGCTAGGATTTTTGATCAATTAATCCCGATCTATTGCTTCCCTCCATGCCAGGCCCAAACGAACCAAATGACGAGAACCTTCGTGTTGATGTGCCGCTTCCGACTCCAGGAAAATCGCCAGACCCAAACATAAAATCGCGCGAAACAGTGCGGATCCAGTTGCCGCTTCGTGAGTCCGCGGCCAAGGTGCCTGTTCATACTCCAGCAGAATCCCGGCCTTCCGCAGGACCTGCTGCTCACGATGTGGTCTCTAGCCAGTTTTCCGAACCGGTGAGGTCGCCTTCATTTTCGCCGCCGTTATCTGCGTCGGTGATGCCTCCGCCAGATTCGCCGGTTTCAGGACCACAGAAAGAGACATTACGTGTCCCGCTTGCACCGGAGTCACTTCGCTCCGCGGGTCAGATGAAAAGCACTCCTTCGGCTATGGCCACCCCACATATTGTTCCGCAGAATCTTCTAATCGCTGCCGCGTCGCGAGAGAAAAGCTCACTCCTGCTGTGTTGGATACTCCTCGGTATTTCGGCCCTGATTTTGCTTATTCAGATTTGGACTTATCTTTCTTAAAGCCATGGACAATTCCACTATTATCAATCTCAATGAATCCAATTTTGACCGCGAAGTGACGCAACACGACAAGCCGGTGATCGTCGATTTTTGGGCCGAATGGTGCGGTCCCTGCAAAATGATCGCGCCACTACTGGATGAGATCGCTCGCGAAAATGTGGACGCGGTCAAAGTAGCGAAAGTCAACGTAGACGAAAATCAGAGCCTTTCTTTCAAGTACAATATTCGGGCGATCCCGGCTCTGCTTTTTTTCAAAAACGGCCAACTGCGCGACCAAGTTACCGGCGTTGCAAGCAAAAAAGATTTGCTTATCCGAATCGACGCGCTGGGATGATGAGATTTAACAATTTAGCGACTTAGTGATTTCTCAATCGGTAAATCATTGATTCGTTGAATGGCGAAATAGCTTACGCCCGGCGGGGGTCGAACCCACAACCTTTGGCTCCGGAGGCCAACGCTCTATCCAGTTGAGCTACGGGCGCGCGTGAAACCCGAAAATAAACCCAATTTAGCGATTTAACGATTTAGTGATTTGATGATTTTAATCGCGGAATCCTAAATCGTTAAATAGCTAAATTACGCCTTCCGTTTGCAAATTGTCCTTGCCTATTCGACAGTGTGCGCCCGCATTCGCGTGGTCCGCACAGGCTTATGAATCGAATCATCGACGTCATCGAAAAGGAACAGCAAAAAGCCGATCTGACGCCGTTTTCTGTCGGCGACAGTGTACGCGTTCACACGCGGGTCGTAGAAGGTGACAAGGAGAGAATCCAGATATTTACCGGTGTAGTGATCGGCCGTAAAGGGCGCGGACTAAACCAAACATTCACTGTGCGCCGCATTTCGTACGGAGAGGGCGTCGAGAGAGTCTTTCCGCTCCATTCGCCGCGGATCGCAAAAGTAGAAGTGGAGCAACAAGGCCGAGCCCGTCGCGCCAAACTAAATTATCTCCGCACTCGCAAAGGCAAGGAAGCAACGGCGGTGCGCGAATGACGTCGCATTTAGCGATTTAGAGAATTAGTGAATTAACGATTGAAGCAGCCGGTCAAATCGCTAAATCGTTAAATCATTGAATCGCTAAATTGACGAAATGTATCGGCGCTGCGGATTTCGTTACGAGAAAAAACTCCGCTCCACCGGCCTCGCACGCGTTGCCGGTATTGACGAAGCCGGCCGCGGCGCACTGGCCGGTCCAGTTGTCGCGGCTGCCGTTGTTCTTCCGGAAAAATTCCGTCACCGTCGGCTAAACGATTCGAAACAACTTGCGCCGGAGCTGCGCGAGGAAATCTATTGCGAACTCGTCTCAGATACCGAACTCAGATGGGGAGTCGCCGTTGTTGATTCCATCGAGATCGATCGGATCAATATTTTGCGCGCCAGCCACCGCGCCATGCGGCTGGCGATCGGAGCTCTAATCGAACCGCCCGACCACGTCTTGATCGACGGGCTGCCTGTGATCCCTTTTCCACTTCCGCAGACGGCGATCATCGACGGTGATTGCATCAGCTTGAGCATCGCTGCCGCGAGCGTCATCGCCAAGGTGACGCGGGATCGGATGATGCGTGACTTTTGCACTCAATTCCCCCAGTATTGCTTCTCCCAGCACAAAGGTTACGGAACTGAACTGCATCTGCTGAAGCTCCATGAATTCGGTCCTTGCCCGATCCATCGCCGATCTTTCGAGCCGGTGGCGCAACCACTTCTCGCGTTGGGCGAGCTTGTCCAAATCCGGTCATCTCCGCCGCGGCGCGCGCGGCGAGAAGTTAGCGTGCCGATACCTGAAGTATAGCGGTTACAAAATCCTGTTACGCAATTTCCGCGGCCGCAGCGGTGGCGAGATCGACATTGTCTGTCGTGACAACGACACGGTGGTATTTGTGGAAGTAAAAACACGCGCAAGCGAAGATTTCGGCCGGCCGTTCGAAGCGGTGAATCGGGAAAAACAGAAGCGAATTTCGCGCGGCGCCCTTGCCTGGCTGCGAATGCTCGATAATCCCGACATTCTTTTCCGCTTCGATGTCGTTGAAGTCATCATTGCTGATGATGCAAAGCCGCGGATGGAACTGATTAAAAACGCGTTTCCTCTCTCCAAACCATATCTCTACTAATCATCGCTTAAGCGGAGCAATAGGATCGCCTCTCCCTAAGCAAGGGAGAGGGTGAGGGTGGGCGGGTCAAGGCTGGACAATGACTGCACGCTTGGCAAAATCATAACTCGCTACTATGGCCGAACCGATTCTGGTCGCTCAATCTAAGGAACAAATCTTTTTGTTGCCGAAGATGGCGAACCGCCACGGCTTGATCGCTGGGGCCACCGGTACCGGCAAAACAGTGACGCTCCAAACGCTCGCTGAAAATTTTAGCGCGCGTGGCGTGCCCGTGTTCATGGCGGACGTGAAAGGCGATCTCGCGGGGCTGAGTCAGCCGGGCGGAAACAATCCAAAAGTGGTCGAACGGGCGAAGGAGCTTAAGATCGACGGTTTCAAAGGCGAAGCGAGTCCGGTCGTTTTCTGGGATGTCTTCCGCGAACAAGGTCATCCCGTCCGTGCCACCGTATCGGAAATGGGTCCGCTGCTTCTCGCGCGTTTGCTCGAGTTGAACGATACGCAGGAAGGCGTCCTCAACATCGTTTTTAAGATCGCCGACGAAAACGGACTGCTCCTTCTCGATCTTAAAGATCTGCGTTCGATCTTGCAGTACGTCGCGGACAGCGCTGATCAGGTTAAAACGCAATATGGAAATGTTTCAGCCGCAAGCGTAGGAACGATTCAGCGCAGTCTGCTGGCGCTGGAATCACAGGGCGCCGATAAATTTTTCGGCGAGCCGGCGCTCAATCTTGAGGACTTGATTCAAACACAATCCGGAAAGGGTGTAGTCAACGTTCTAGCCGCGGACAAGCTGATGCAAAAGTCGCCGAAGGTTTATGCGACATTCCTGCTTTGGATGCTTTCGGAATTGTTCGAGAATCTTCCAGAAATTGGCGATCCAGAGAAACCGAAGCTCGTTTTCTTTTTCGATGAAGCGCATTTGCTTTTTACCGACATCGCGCCAGCGGTCGAACAAAAGATCGAGCAGATGGTGCGATTGATCCGGTCCAAGGGCGTCGGCGTTTATTTTGTTAGCCAAAATCCGCTGGATATCCCCGACGTTGTTCTAGGTCAGCTCGGGAATCGCGTGCAGCACGCCTTGCGCGCCTTTACGCCGTGCGATCAAAAAGCAGTGAAAGCTGCTGCGGAAACCTTCCGCCAAAATCCGAAACTCAAAGTCGAGACGGTGCTTACGGAGCTCGCGGTTGGCGAAGCACTAGTGTCGATGCTCGATGAGAACGGCAGTCCGCAAATTGTCGAGCGCGCAAAAATCGTTCCGCCGCGCAGTCAAATCGGCGCGATCACGCCGGATCAGCGAAAGCAAATCATCAGTTCCTCGGTGCTTGCCGGCCATTATGAAAATGCGGTCGATCGTGAATCGGCTTATGAAAAATTGCAGGCGAGAGCGGGGGAGAAAGCACAAACTGCCGGTGCACCGCCTGTGACGGCAGCCGCGCCGGCCGCCGAAGGAACCCAGCCGTCAGCGCTCGCAGAAGCCCTGGGAACAGTCACAGCAGCCTTTCAACCAACAATTGGACCACGCGGCGCGATTCATGATTCGCTCGCCACTTCAATGGCTAAGAGCGCGATGCGCGCCGCTAGCAGCCAAATCGGCCGGCAACTCGTTCGCGGAATCCTAGGAGGAATTCTCGGCGGCAGCGGGCGCCGGAGATAATTGTGGCCGAAATCTCAGGCGCTCGCCGCGGCGAGCGCCTCTACAATAAAATCGCCGGACAGGCGACGCGCATCCGGCGATTTGAGTTATTCTCGTTTATGGCGTTGGCGCAGCCTTCGCTTCTTTCTTCCCACCCTTGCCGGCCTTCACTTCCACGTCCGTGGCTGACATGGTGTAAGTGACTGTCACCTTGTCGCCGACCTTAACGTCACCGGTGACTTTGGTATTCGAGTCACGATTGATTTCCCAGCGGTCCTTTCCCTTCTGGACCGCGATCATCGAATCGGTGACCTCGAGAACCGGCCCGGTCACCTGGTAAGTCTTCCCGCCCGCGGCAAAAGCTGCGCTGCTGAGCACGAGACTCGCTGCGGCCAATAAACTAAGTGGTAATTTTATTTTCATGTAGGCAATTAGACTGCTTCCGGTGGGTTCTATTCAAGCGTTGGATCAGGAATGCAGGATTCGGATTGAATCAGGAAAGCAGGAAGGCAGGAAATATTAGTAGCGGGTCGCGACGAGTTCCCAATTGGTCGTTGAGTGTTGGGTGCTCGCCACGGCGGAGCCCGTCGAGGGTAGAGGCGGTTGGATGTTTGCTTCTACTCTCTCGGTGTCGCGATTGTCTTCACGCGATGGCCATGCGACGTGTTCGTCGGCCCTTTGTCATTCCCCGCGGTAACGCCAGTCCGGCTCGGACTACGGATTCGCCGAAGCTTTGGTCTCTTCTTTGGAGGACGACGCGGCCCCGCCTTCAATCTTCGTCGCGCTCATCACGTACGTCACGGTCACGGTCGAGCCGACTTTGAGTTCGGCTGAACCTTTCGTCGTCGCAGGATCGATATCGATCTCAAATCGTTCCGGTCCTTTCTCCACCGTAACTTTGCTACCTGTCGCTTCGACCACCGTTCCCGTGATTTGATAAGTCCTGGCACCGGCGGCGAATGCAATGCCGCTAAACACCAGGCTGACCGCAGCCAGCAAACAAATAATTTTCGGATTCATAGATTGGCGATAAGCCCGAACAATCGGCGAGGCAAGATTTACAACCAGTCAATTTTTCTTTTGGTTGGTTCCGGAATAACCTTTGATCCCTACCCGCAGAGTCAGCGGCCAAATGACGCGACGCGTCTGCTTTGTCTTGTCCCACGCGGCGCCGAGTTCATCGGCAATTTCGTCCAAGGGGTCGCGCTGGTTCGCGGCGATGAACCGTTGTGTCGCGGACCACGACCGCAGATAACCCACCAGATGTTCCAGGTTCCATTGGGCGATCATTTCGAATGAAGGCGTCTGAATTTCAAAAAAGGGGAATGGGAGTTCTTCGAATTTTTCAACGAGCACGCGCTCGGGTGGCCAGAAAGGCCCGACCACCTCGTAATAATATCGATTTATGACTTCGTCGATCGCCGGCTCGATGTGCAACAAATTGTAAGCTGACGCAGCCAGGAGGCCCTTTGGTGTCAGCACTCGCCGCGCTTCCGCACGAAACCGGTCTAGATCGAACCAGTGCAGGGCCTGTGCAACCATAATCAGATCGATGGTTCCCGATTCGATCCCGCTGTTCTCTGCGGGTGCGATACGATACTCCACGCGTTCGTGCGCCTGGGCATTTGAGATTTGTTTCTCACTTGCGTCAGTCGCGATCACATGATCGAACACTGACGCCAGTCCGACTGCCGCCTGTCCGTTTCCCGTACCGCAATCCCACGCGAGCTGACGACTCGGTGCGATGCTCCCCAGATAATCGAAAAGTTCCTGTGGGTAACGTGGGCGGAATTTCGCGTAATTAGCGGCCTGCTTCGAAAAGTGATCTTTGAAGCTCATGCTATCCTCGTTCTGTAGCGGCGGTCTGCGACCGCCGAAATTCGACGCGTTGGACGTTGAGCGTTGAGCGTTTCCTGCTGCTACTCTTTGGGCGGTGTCGGAATAGCTCTCACGCCAACGCGAGCAAGGTACTCATCAGCCTGCAATAGATCGTTGCCTGCGCGCTCGAGGATCTTGAGCAGATTATCCATTGACGAAACTTCCTCGAGCTGTTCGGTCAGGAACCACTGCAGGAAATTAATCGTGATGTAGTCGTTCTGCTTTCGGGCGAGCTCCACGAGCCCGTTGATTTGCTGGGTGACATGAATCTCTTGGTCGAGCGACAATTTCACCGCGTCGCGAGCGGTCTTGAATTTCGATTTCGGCGCGTCGATCGCCGGAATCGCCACGCGCCCGCCGGCATCCACCACGTATTTGATAAAGCGCAGCGCATGCCCTTTCTCTTCCTCCGCCTGCCGGAAAAAATGTTGCGACAATTGCGGCAACGCCTCCGCCGCAAAATGCGCTGCAATCGCGTAATACTGCAGCTCAGCGGTGAATTCGTATCCGATTTGCTCGTTAATAGCGTCG
Source organism: Verrucomicrobiota bacterium (assembly GCA_003218475.1). GTDB lineage: Bacteria > Verrucomicrobiota > Verrucomicrobiia > Chthoniobacterales > UBA10450 > Udaeobacter. Next base: position 41,450 of record QHNR01000060.1, read on the forward strand.
ATTACTTTCTGGCTTGTAAGCATACAGAAAGCTTACCGCGGATTACACGGATGCAAACGGATGGTTGGCGTTCATGCACGGGGATGCGGTCACAAATTGCAACCACATCTCGCCGCGTATTGCCCAGCTACGAGAGCGCCGCGACGACAGATTCGTTTCTCTGCCGCATCGTAACCGGCGGCTGTAGCCGGAGGCGGTGACTCCGGCAAATCGACTTATGATCTAGGTGGGCCGCCAGGCGTCGAGGTGAGATCAGGTTGGTTGGTGAAAAAATTCCGTGTGAACTTACGTTGGCTATATGGATAACGAAGCTTCGGCAATAAAACATGATCAGCTTTGCGGCGTGATGAGCCGCCGCGTTTTTCTTCGTGCAACGCTCGCAGGCGGAGCAGCTCTTTTGGCCGGCAGAGCAGCCGAACTGTTGGTCGCCGCATCGCCGGGTGAGAACTCCATTTTCAGCATCGGTGGCGATCTGCCGGTCAACCGACTTGGGTTCGGAGCGATGCGTCTCACGGGCGAGGGGATCTGGGGTTGGCCGCCGGACCGCGAGAATGCGCACAAGGTCTTGCGACGTGCGGTCGAGCTTGGCGCGAACTTGATCGACACAGCGGATGCCTATGGACCGGAAACCGATGAATTGCTCATCGCAGAAGCGCTTTACCCGTACCCGAAGGGACTCGTCATCGCGACAAAGGGCGGTCAGATACGACCCGAGGCCGCCCAGTGGGTGCCGAAGGGTGACCCCGAATATCTCAAACAATGCATCGACAAAAGTTTGAAGCGTCTAAAGCTTGAGCGCATCGATCTTTATCAGCTGCATCGCATTGATCCCAAGGTACCGATGGAAGAATCGCTCGGCGCGCTGAAGGAAATGCAAAGCGCCGGTAAGATTCGTCACATCGGATTATCTGAAGTGTCACCAGAGCAGGTTGAGCGCGCGCGCAAGACTGTGCCGATCGTCAGTGTGCAGAACCGTTACAATATCACCGATCGAAAGTGGGAGAATACTCAGGCGTATTGCTAGAAAGAACAGATCGGGTTCATGCCATGGGCGCCCGTTGGTGGGAGTAGGGGAATGACCAACGCCGCCTTGGAAAAAGCCGCGAAAGATCACGGCGTAACCATTTATCAACTCGGCTTAGCTTGGCTGTTGCATCGATCGCCAGTAATGCTGCCGATTCCAGGCACGTCATCGCTCGCACACTTGGAGGAAAATATGGCGGCGCGGAAAATACAGTTGAGCACGGAAGAATGGAAGACGACTGACGCGCTGGCGAACCAAGCGTGACAATCAGGCGATGAAGCGAGTTCCTTCTAAAGTGAAGAAGAAACGCAAGACGAAAAAATCTGCGGCCATTCGCAGCTTGCGCGGCAAATATAAGCATCTCGATCTGATGAAAGGATTAATGGAATCGCGCGGGCAAGATCGACAACGGCAGAGTGGGAAAAAGAGGAATGTGACCGAACTTCGAGCGGCGGCGACCGCGAAACGCATGTTGACGAGCACGCAAGCTGCCGAACTGGGTAGCTACACTCGTGACCACATTGGCCTTTTGCTCCGCCGCAAGACTGTGCAAGGTAAAAAACTGGGGCGTGATTGGATAGTGGACGCCGCCAGCCTCCATGATTATGTCAAGAAGAACCCGCGCCCCGGTCCATCAGCAGGTTGACATTATATCGTCTAGCCGATATATTTCTCATGTGCGAACGCACGGAAATCGGCTGGTCATGACTGCACTGCAGGAAAGGTTTGTCGGGCGCAACGGCGTGTTGGTACAGGCCGATTGCTTGGACTACTGGCAAATATGTTGCCTGATTGCGTCGACCTCGTGTTTCTGGATCCCCCCTTTAACATAAGCAAGCCCTACGATTCTTCGGAATTTGATGATCGATACGACCCTGAATTTTACAAAGGGCTTTTTCGTACCTGGGTCCTCGAGTGTATTCGCGTGCTACGACCGGGCGGCGCGCGCTGTTTATTTACCACAGTAGCTGACACATTCTTCATTTTCTGCCACATCCGATCGCGCGTGAGGTCATGATGTTTTTCCAGAGTAAGATCGGGGAAGTCAGCTTTCGCATCGGTGATTACAATCAAATACATTTGTTTGCTCTTGTCGCCGACTTGGAGCGTCGCCTGTCCGCCAGAGGATAGATTCGCCGTGGCAAACTTATTGAGCTCTGGCAGTTTTGTCCACGTCCCGGGGACCCTGACCTTTATTTTGCCATCGTCAGAAGCAATTTCCTTTCGTTCAGTGGAAAGCCGATGCAACCGTTCGCGATCTGACTGGATCATGCTGACAAGTAACGGGATGCCCATTACACCAAGCACCAGCGCGATGTAGCCTAGGATTAGCCCTGCGGTGGCGATTCCTTTCCCGCTGAGCGCCGCCGGATTTGCGGATTTTCGAACGAGCTACGTGACCGCAAATGACGGCGGGGATCGCGGTAAACAGCCAGCCGCACGTGAACGAGAGAATTGCTAAAACAAGACTCCAAATTGCAACGGGAGCAGTGCGAGAAACCGCCTGAGGGACAGGCGAAGGAGGTGGTGTTATTTGGTCGGACATCGCGCCGTTGTACAAAACCTAACGGCAAAATCAAGACGCACCTCGGGAATCCCTTTCTGGCGAAGTCCTATTGATTTGCAACGAGCCGGAGTGAGCTGAGAGTTGGCTAATGGCGTCCCGTCTAAAATCAAGAATGTGGAAGCCTTTGGGCGGATGGTCACTTCTCCTCGCTGGCGCGTTCTTTTATTTACTAAGCAATCCGTTACCCGCGCAAACCGGCGCAGACGGCTCGTTCAAAATCGAGTCAGTCGAAGGAGCGCAGAAACCGGATAGTGACGAGGTCGACGTTTCAGAGTTCGTGGTTTCGACAAAGGATGTGCAGCAGAAGGAATTGCTCGATGAGCATCCGAACACCACGCACGTGTCGTTTCATGTTTCGCCCGATCAGAAGTGGATTTACGAATCCTTGTCGTACGGTTCGCGCATGAATGGCGCCCAGCTTTTTAAGTGTAAAGACGGTCTTAAGTTCGAGCCGCTTCAGCGCGATTTCGAAGAGGCGGTCTGGGAATTTTTCGGGAAGGGGAAAAGATCGAGAAATCGCGTGTGCCGTATTTTGCCGGGGATTCGCATGAAGGCATCATCGATTTCGTAGCCTGGAGCCGCGATTCCAACCGCGTACTTCTTGCTCTGCGAGTGGGCGACTTCGATGGGGAACGTCAGCGTGGTGTTTATCTTTGGTATCTCTACTTCAACACGAAGGATGGTAAGTTCGAGCTGACCGATCGTTTACGTGCCGCAAACAAAGGGGCCTGGAAACGACGAGAAAATTTTGGGGAGAAGGATGCAGCTGAATTTAAAGAGCTGACCACTGCCGAATCGATTGATCAATCAAAGCGATCAAAAGGGGGCAAGGAGTAGTGGCCACAGACAAATGCCGATGTGATAATCTCGGTTGGCATCTAATTGTGGCGACGTCCTATTGATTCGCATGTGCCCCACATGCTCACCCGCTACCCTCGCGGGTTTAACCATCTATCTCGCAGTTCCCAACCGCTCGGTTCTCTTACGGCATGCGGCGTCCCGCCGCCGCCGTGCTTCGAGTAGGTGACGCCAAAACAAAACGCCCAGCACATCTCGCGACACGCTGGGCGCTCTGTTCTGGCGACGTCCTACTCTCGCACGGCCTATCGCCGTACTACCATCGGGGCTGCAGCGTTTCACTTCCGTGTTCGGAATGGGAACGGGTGGGACCACTGCGTTAGTGTCACCAGAGAAGAGAGTTGATGGTTGAGAGTTGATGGTTGAGAGCCACCAACCGAACCGCAGCGCTCGTCTCTGGCGATCGCGTTTTTTCCGTGAAAGAACAATCAGCTAATCCGCTGATTCCCTGATATCTACATACAGGAAGTAATTTCGTGGTTCGCTTCAACGCTTTAACGCTTCAACGGATCACGCAACTTCAAAGCTTCGTTTTGTTTTGAGATCTTTCATTTCCCATTACTGCCCCGAAAGCTTTCGGGGCAGCTTATTGGAAAAGTAAAAGATCAAGCCGAACGGGTTATTAGTACTCCTGAGCTGAACACATTACTGTGCTTACACCCGGAGCCTATCAACGTGGTGGTCTACCACGACCCTTCAGGGAGAACTCATCTTGGGATAGGCTTGGCGCTTAGATGCTTTCAGCGC
>QHNR01000061.1 GCA_003218475.1 Verrucomicrobiota bacterium
TTGATGCAACGGCCGGGTATCGGCTTTCCAAGCAAAGTCGACGTACGCAAGCCATACTTTCGTAGGGGAATCGTTAGGTTCGAAAGCTAATGCACGTCTGAACCACGGTTTTGCTTCCGCATAGCGCCGAAGAAACCAGTAATTCGCCGCAACCCCCAGCACCAGCGTTTCACTATCGCGCGGGTTCAGCTCCGCTGCGCGCTCCAGATTTCGCGTTGATTCTTCCCAGTGCCCCTGACGCCTCTGGATGAGACCCGTCCACCCGAATATCCGCGCATCGTTAGGCAACGTCTGGCGGGCAACCTCCAGTTCAGCCAGAGCACCGTCGTAATCGCGGTACGCCCAATAAAGATTCTGCCCACGCGCGAGATGCGTTTCACCAGCATCGGGACGAAGGCGAGAGGCGGCTTGAAGGGCGGCTTCCGCTAACGCCAGACGCGTAGATGTATGGTCGTAGCCAAAAAAATAAAGGGCGTCATGAGCGTAGGCCAGCTGGCAATAGGCATCGAAAAACGATGGATCATGTATGACAGCCTGGTTCAGCAAATCGACTGCTTGCAGTAACTCTGCTTTGGTGCGCTCGGACGCCGCCAGGAGAATGTTTTTGGCGCGCGCGTGGAGATCGAACGCGCTGATCTCACTCGTCGGGGGAAGTTCGATGGCGTTCTTTTCACGCGGCGAAAGCTTTGCTTGCAACTGGTCGGCGATCGTCTTTGCGATCTCGCTTTGAATGGCGAACACGTCCGCCAGGTCGCGGTCATAAGTTTGAGCCCATAGGTGTCGATCGGTACGGGCATCAACCAACTGCGCGTTAACACGCACCCGATTTCCGGAGCGCTGAACGCTTCCCTCTACTAGATGCGCCACACCTAATTGCTGGCCGATCTGGCGCAGGTTGCGCGCTATCCCGCTTTTATATGGCATTACACTCGTCCGACTTATCACTTTCAGATCCGCCACTTTCGCGAGGTTAGTCACGATCTCGTCCTGCATGCCATCGGCGAAAAATGCGGTGTCTTGTTCCTTGCTCAGATTGCTGAGCGGCAGCACTGCAATGCTTTTCTCCGGCGGTGCCGGATTCGAAGCTGCCGAACGCTCTGATTCGGTTTTCCAAATCATCATGCCTAATGGCACCGCCAAGACGAGAAGCATCGCCGCCATTACCGCGATACTCGGATTGCGTCGCAACCATTTCTTCCCGCGGGTGAAAACTCCACTGCGGCGTGCCCGGATTGGCTCGTGCTTTAGCCACCGTTCGAGATCTTCGGACAGCGCGAGAGCGGAAGAGTAGCGGCGGCGCGGATCTTTTTCGAGGCATTTGAGGCAGATCGTGCTGAGATCGCGATCTATTTTTGGATTTAGGATGCGCGGTTGTCGCGGCTCAGTGTCTAGCAGTAAGCGGATGGTTTCGTAGGTTGTTCCCCCAGCAAAAGGCGGATGGCCGGTCAACAGTTGGTAAAACACCGCGCCTAGCCCGTAAACATCCGTCGCGCTCGTGACCTGGGCATTGTTTCCCACCGCCTGTTCCGGCGCCATGTAACTTGGTGTGCCGAGCACTTCCAATGTGCGCGTGACGGTGCTCTCTGTCTCGACCAGTCGCGCCAGCCCAAAGTCCGTGAGGTGCGGCTCGCCTTGTTGATCAAGCAGGATATTTCCCGGTTTGATGTCGCGATGCAGAATGTGGTGCTCATGCGCGTAATGAACGGTGCGCGCCACCTTGGCGATTAGTTCCGCTGCGCGCCTGGGCGCCATCGGTTCGCGCCTGACCACTTCATCGAGCTGATCGCCTTCGATAAATCCCATGCTGAAATAGCAAGTGCCCTCGCGCTCACCCACTTCGTAAATCGGGACAATGCACGGATGTTCGAGACTGGCGGCGGATTCCGCTTCGCGACGGAACCGCTTCAGATGTGCTTCGGTGGCCCAGTGACCGAGGCCGATTACTTTGAGAGCTACTGTGCGGTTTAGACTTTTCTGATGGGCACGATACACGACGCCCTGACCGCCGCGTCCGATTTCCTCCAGCAATTCGTAATCACCAAAATCGCCGAGCATTTTTGCTGCGCGTGCAGCCTTCTTTCTATCCGGAAGTGGCGCGTCATCACAGCGGCCGGGGTAATCCGCCTCCGCTGAAGCTACGGCGGACAAGCCGTCCCCGGCTACAGGTTCATCGACGAACAGACCGAGACCTGTCTCTAACAGACAGGCGCTACAAAATTCTTGCGGCGCCTCGGCGAAAATTTTTGCTCCGCATTTTCCGCAAGTTCTGATGACGGTTGTCATGGCGACAGATTGGACGCCGTGGTCTCAATGAAATAATGCAAGAAAATCTCGCCCAGGTTACGCCCGCAATACAGCAATTAAATGGCACAGTTCATCTTCGATGTCGCCCGGCGCCATCACGGTGTGGGCGATTTCCTCGCGCAAGAGTTGTTGGTAACGCTGACGCAACCGGCGGAACGCTTGTTTCACCGCGTTCTCACTCATACCCACTTCATCGGCAACTTGCCTCTGCGACGGGCGATGCGGTTCGTCTGTGAGCAGCGCTCTCAACCGTTCGAACAAAACCACGTTGCCAGCGCCGCGATACTCGTCTCCGAGCCGGACCAGCACTTGATCCAGCAGAGCCAATGCCCAACGGCGCTCGTAGATTTGCTCGGCAGTTGACGTATCCGCCGGTTCGAAACCGCCGCGCTCGCCTTGGTGCAATTGATCCAATGGAATCAATCGCTGGCCTTCGCCGCGCTTGATGGCCATGGCGCGGTTTCGCTCATTCGTTAGAAAATGTTTGAGCGATGTGAGCAGATAAGAACGCAGGCGCCCTTCTCCTTGCGAACAGCATCGAAATCGCGGCGCTCCAGCAGCAGTGCAAAAAAGCCCTGAGTGAGATCTTTCGCCTCTTCTGGTTCGGTGCCCTTTCGCCTCACGAACCCGTAAATCGGCCGCCAGTACGTGCGGCAAAGTTGTTCCAGCGCCGCCTGTGCCGCTGGAGTCGGACTTTGCGCCTGCAAGACCACGCTCCAATGCGTTGTGGTAAATGCGAGGGCTCCGTTCCGCGCGCTTGCACCAACCCCCGTCAGTGACGTAACCTGATCATCGGCAGGCACGGTCCCGATCCAAACAAAAAGTCACGCCAAAAGCAAGCCTTCAGTCGCCGACCATCGATATGCGCCGCAGGTGGAAATCAGCGCCGGTTCCGAGAACTTTCGTAAATTGAAAGAAATTTCCGTTTACGAATTATCTTTCGAGCGTTTCAATTAGCTCGTGACCGAACAGAAGAAAATTTTTGGAACCGACGGTGTGCGCGGCGTTGCGAACGTGGAGCCGGTAACGGCTGAAACAGCGCTGAAACTCGGACGCGCCGCAGCGTATGTGTTCGCCCAAATGAATCCGCGCAAGACGCCTGACGGGGCGCGCCCCAAAATAGTGCTCGGGAAGGACACGCGTCTTTCCGGTTACATGCTCGAAAACGCGCTCGTGGCAGGAATCACTTCGCTCGGCGTGGATGTGCTTGTCATCGGCCCGTTGCCTACACCCGGCGTGGCTTACATCACGCGCTCGCTGCGCGCCGACGCCGGCATCGTCCTTTCCGCTTCGCATAATCCCTATCAGGACAACGGCATCAAATTTTTCCGGCACGACGGTTACAAGCTGGACGATCAGATCGAGGAAAAAATCGAGCAGCTTGTTTTCACAGGCGAGATCGATTCCATCCGGCCAACTGCCAACAAAGTCGGGCGCGCGACTCGAATCGATGACGCGCTTGGCCGCTACGTGGAATTTGCCAAAGCAAGTTTTCCGCGTGGAATGTCGCTCGAGGAAATGCGGGTGGCGGTGGATGTGGCAAACGGCGCCGCGTACAAAGCCACGCCTTGCGTTTTGCGCGAGCTGGGCGCTGACGTCGCCGTGGCGCATAACCAGCCGAATGGCATGAACATCAATGACGGTTGCGGCAGCATTCATCCGGAGGAGATCCAGCGGATCGTCCAGCTCAGCGGCGCGGATGTCGGCATTACTCACGACGGCGATGCCGATCGCGTTCTTCTTTGCGACGAGGACGGCGAGATTGTGGATGGCGATGAGATTCTCGCCATTGCGGCCCTCGATCTTTTAGAGGCCGGCAAGTTGGAGCAAAACACAGTGGTAGCCACCGTGATGAGCAATTTTGGCCTCGATGAAACGCTTACCGCGCATGGCGGAAAAGTCGTGCGCACAAAAGTCGGGGACCGTTACGTGCTTGAAGAGATGGTGCACCAAAAACTCAATCTCGGCGGCGAACAAAGTGGTCACGTCATTTTCCGCGATTTCACTACCACCGGCGATGGCATTATCAGTGCCCTTCAGGTTTTGCGCATCATGCACAAAACCGGCAAGCCATTAAGCAAGTTGAAGAGATGTTTGCAAAAATACCCACAGGCACAGCGCAATTTGCCCGTGAAAGAAAAGCGCCCGCTGGTTGAGCTGCCTGCGGTGATGAAGCTGGTAAACGATGCGGAGAAAGAGCTCTCCGGAAAAGGCCGCGTGCTCCTGCGTTATTCGGGGACGGAGTCAAAAATTCGTCTGCTTATCGAAGGGCGCGAACTCGACATGATCGATAAGCAAGCAGACCGAATCGCGGACGCGATTCAACGCGAGATCGGGGCGGAAAATGCTTAAGCACGCCGTCATCCCGAACGCAGTGAGGGACCTCACAAATGGTGATGGATCACTCAATGAAAACCGTCTGTGGAAAACTTCGAGTGCGAGGTCCTTCGCTTCGCTCAGGATGACACGCGCTGTGTTATGACTTTGTCCCGTGTCATCGAAGCGCTGCTATTTAGCGCGCAAAAACCGCTCTCGATCCGTGAGATTGCGACGGCAATCAAGGGTGCAGAGGACGATCCCGCAGGCGCGAGACCGAACGAGTTCTCGCGCGTACGCGAAACCGAAGTTGCCGCGACGCTCGAACAGTTGAAGATCGAGTACATCGAGCAGCAGCGCGCGTTTCAATTGATGGAGAAGGCGGAAGGCTGGCAGCTGGCAACCGATCCGCAATGCGCTCAGTGGGTGCGCCAGCTTTATCCCGCGCCAAAGCCGGCTCGGTTGAGCGCGCCTGCGCTGGAAACGCTGGCGATCATCGCATATCGCCAGCCGATTACGCGCGCCGATGTGGAAGCGGTTCGCGGCGTGAATATCGACGGCGTGCTGCAAACATTAATGGAGCGCGGCCTGGTCAAAATCGCCGGGCGCGCCGAAATCCCCGGGCGCCCGCTTCTTTATGAAACGACACAGTTTTTCCTCGATCACTTTGGGTTGCGCAGTCTGGAAGAATTGCCAAACGTCGAAGAACTGCGAAAGCAGAATTTGCCGGTCGCGCGCTCTGTAGCCCCGCCAGAATCTCCCGCTTCTACGCAGGCAGGAGCGATAAGTTCCGACTAACGTGGTGACGTCTCCTGCTGGGGAGCACAGGCTGCCAGCCTGTTGTCGTCGGCAGCTTGCCGACGATTCCCAGCGCATTGCAATAACCCCGCGTAATGAACTTTCGATGAACTTTTCGGCAGGTTGCCGAAAAGGACAGGCTGGCAGCCTGTGCTCCCCAGACCAACGGCGCGCGCGCTACGCAACGCGCTCGGTCTCCGTACGCCGATTGTTCATAGCAGTTTATCTCTTCGTAGCGACATCTGGGTTTGCCGAAATCCAGCACGCCGATTGCGCGCGCGCCGCAACATATTCCGAGAGCAGACGAGGAGTTTCCATCCTGGTGATCCAAAATGGCCGGACAATTTTTGAGCATTATGCCGATGGCGGATCGGCGAGCGGAAGATGGCCGATCTTCAGTGGAACAAAGAGTTTTTGGGGAATCGCCGCATTGGCTGCCGTGCATGACGGATTATTCAGGCTCGATGATGTCGTTTCGGACACGATCACTGAATGGAAGAGTGATCCACGCAAATCGCAGATCACCATTCGCCAATCGCTTAGCCAGACCGACGGGATCGAAGCCGCATCGCGTCTTCAGCGCCCATCGATTCGAGACCGAAACACGATGGCAATTCGGTTGCCGTCGATTGCTGAACCCGGTGGCGCTTTCATCTATGGCCCGAGCCATCTCCAGATTTTTTCCGAGCTGCTGCGCCGGAAATTAAAAGGTCGCAGCACAATCGCGTACTTCGAAGCACACGTGTCGAACCGGCTTGGACTTCATCACCTTAACTACAAAAAGGATTCTCTCGGCAATCCGCTGGTGGCGACGGGATTTGAATTGACTGCGCGCGAATGGGCGCGGTTGGGCGAGCTGGTGCTCGGGAATGGCAATTACCATGGTCGGCAAATCGTTCCGGCAACTTTGTTGCGCGAGGCGTTTACTGGGTCGCAAGCCAATCCGTCGTACGGCCTCACATTTTGGTTGAATCAGCAGGCGCCAAACGGGCCCGAGGCAGACATGGAGCGAATGCTCGATTTACAATGGCAGACGGCGCAATGGAGCGATGTTTGTATCTGCAAGGATGCGCCAGCCGACATGGTCGTGGCGCTTGGCTCGGGTTATCAGCGTTTGTTTGTAATTCCGTCCCTGAGGGCAATTATTGTGCGGCAAGGTTCAAACGCAAAATTTTCCGATGCACATTTCCTGCGGCTCGTGCTCGGAAAGACTTCGTAGCACAGGCATCCCTGCCTGTGGGGAAACCGGGCGTCTCGCCTGGTGAATCGCATCAGCAGGCAGGATGCCCGCCGGCCCCACAAACAAGATGTCTGTGCTACGAGCGCAATTGACTTGTCTCCACATTTCCTGAACGATTCACGATCTTATGAGTAAATTCGGCCTTGGTTGCGGCATCGTTCTTCTCCTCCTACTTTTCATCGTCGTTGTTGCTGCACTCGGCATCGGCGGCAGCTATAACCGCCTGGTCCGCCTACAACAAGCTGTCGATCAAAGTTGGGCGCAGGTGCAAAACGTCTATCAGCGGCGCGCAGATTTGATTCCGAATCTCGTGAACACAGTTTCGGGCGCGGCCAATTTCGAGAAGTCGACGCTTGTGGAAGTTACGGATGCGCGCGCCAGTGTCGGCCGAGTGCAAACGCAAATCGATCCGAACAAAGCTCCGACAGACGCTGCGCAGCTGGAGAAATTCCAGGCTGCGCAAGGGGAACTGAGTAACGCGCTCTCGCGGCTGCTGGTTGTGGTGGAGCGCTATCCGGACTTAAAAGCCAATCAGAACTTTCTCAGTTTGCAGGCGCAGCTGGAAGGAACCGAAAACCGGATCTCGGTCGAACGCGGTAACTTCAACAGCGCGGTGCAAAATTACGACGTGGCAGTGCGCAGTTTCCCAACAAATTTGGTGGCGGGCATGCTTGGTTTTGCGCCGCGACCATTCTTCGCTGCTCAACCGGGCGCGGAACGGCCGCCGCCGGTGCAGTTTAACTTTGGCACGCCTGCTCCCGCGCCTGCAGCGACGGCGGCGCCC
>QHNR01000059.1 GCA_003218475.1 Verrucomicrobiota bacterium
CGCGGACGCCATGGCCCATTACATCGCAAATACAAATGGCGGCCGTATCTTCGTTAAGCCGTGCGATATGAAAGAAATCGCCGCCCATCAGGGTCGCCGGCAAATAACGGTGACAAAAGCGGAGCCTCGTGTCCCCCGCGCCGGCGTCTACCGGAAAAGTCGGATACGTGCTCGGCATGAGCGCCTGCTGCAATTCTGTCGCCATTCGCAGATCTGTTTCCATCTGCTCATTTTTCTGGCGAATCTCGCGGTCGCGCTCTTCGATCTCCTGCGCGCGTTGTTCCGCCGCGACCTTGGCGACGCGTAGTTGCTCCACCGCGCGCGCTCGTTCAATCACGATACCTGCCAAATGCGTCGCCATGCGGATGAGCTCCCGATCATGCGCACTGGGTTCGTGCGGGCGACGATAGTACATGGCGACCGTACCCAGTAGTATCCCATCGCTGGAGAAGACCGGTGTCGAACAGCAGGAACCAAGTCCGAACGTTGCAGCCAGTTCGACGTAATCGGCCCAATGAGGATCGCTGGCGATATCTGTCGCAAACACAGGTTCACGCTTGTAAGCAGCGCTCCCACACGACCCGACACACGGACCGATGTGCACGCCGTCCACGAGGTGATTGTATTCTGCAGGCATGCTGGGCGCCGCCCCGTGGCGCAGGCATTGCGCCGCTTCATCAAAGACCAATACCGTGCAGATCATTCCATCACATGATTGCGCTTCAACACCGCGCACCAAGACATCGAGCACAGCCGCAAGCGGGGCGCCGGACGCGATTTCCTGCAACACTCTTTTTTCGTTCGCCAGCGCGTCCTGCGCACGCTTGCGTTGCGTGATGTCGCGGAAGCTCCATACACGGCCAACATTTCGCTGCTTGATCAGCTGAATTGCCGAATTCTGCTCGAAAACGCGTCCGTCCTTCAACTGCAAGACATCGAAAGTCTCAGGTGCGGCCGAGGCGATAATTTCTTGGACCCGCGCCAGATACCCAGCCGCCTCTTTCAATTGCGGGCTAACGTAATTCCACAGCTCACTAGCATGAGCCGATATCATCATGTGAGGCGGAATTCCCCAAAACTTGACGTACTTCTCGTTGAATTCCCTGACGTAATTTGCCTCGTCAATGACGAGGATGGCGTCCGTGGTGGACTCGAGCGCTGCATGCATCATCGCAAGGGCCGTCGCCGGTTCATCGGCGCCCGGTTCGCCGCTTACGCCTCTGTGCGTTTCTTCACGCTTTTGAGCGCTCGAGCCATCTGCGTGCGGGCCTTGCCCGGCCGACACAACGTTTGCGGAAAGGTTGTGATCTTTCATCGTGTCACGTAACGCGACGCTGGCACGCTCAGCACTAAGCGTCGCAATACGCTTAAATCGTACAATCGAACTGGGGAAGGTGGAAGTAAAAACCGAGAGGCCCAGCCAACCTCGATTCCTTTTCACCCCTTAGGTTAGTTGAGCTACTTTTGCTCGAGTTCTTGCCTGTTATTTACGGCTTAGGCTCTGATTCAAAGCGTCACGCACGGCTGCGATGAATTTTTCGTCGTCGAACGGTTTCATGAAAAATGCAACCGGGCCAATACGGCACAATAATGACGGTCCGTTGACTGCTATTTTCATCACCGGGTGAATTTCCCATGCAGCGTAGCCGGGAAGGTCGGTTCTCCGGTTTGCTTGATCTTTGGGAGAATGACCGACATCGAAGAATGCTTTACCGGTAACGGTGATGACGGGAGGCTCTAAATCTAAGAAAGTCCCTGAAGCTGTGTCACCGTCGTTTGCCCTCGACGCCGGAGAAAGTATTATTAGACTTTCGAAAGGGTGAACGCCCAAAGCAGGTCCGCGGAGACTAAGCCGGATCTCCCGCTGGAGATCGCACACCTCTTACTAATCGACGTGGTTGGTTATTCGAAATTATTGGTCAACGAGCAGATTGAGCTGCTCCAGGAACTGAATCAAATCGTGCGAAGCACCGAATGTTTCCGGGCGGCGGAAGCAAGTGGCAAACTCATTCGAGTATCAACTGGCGATGGGATGGCGCTCGCTTTCTTCCACAGTCCGGAGGAACCTGCGCGATGTGCGCTGGAGATTAGCAAAGCATTGCAAGATCATCCGAGCATCCAGCTGCGGATGGGAGTTCACAGTGGTCCGGTCAACCGAGTCACCGATGTTAACGACAAAACGAACATAGCGGGTTCGGGAATCAATGTTGCGCAGCGAGTGCTAGATTGCGGTGACGCCGGACACATTCTTTTGTCGGCGCATGTGGCGGAAGATTTGGCGGAGTATCGCCACTGGCAGACGCACCTTCACGATCTGGGCGAGTGCGAGGTGAAGTACGGGCTGCGCCTGCACTTGTTTAACCTCTACAAGGATGGTCTCGGCAATCCGCAAGTCCCCGAGAAACTCCAGCGAAGGAAAAGGTGGAAGCAGACTCCCACGGTTCATCCAATTAGCGCTCCGCGAGGACCTAGGTTCGCGCTTATAGGTGCATTGCTTGTGTCGACAATTGCTCTGGTTATCAGCGCCCTGATCTTTTTCAATCGAGCGTCACCGTCGATGACCAGAGCGCCTGCTTCCGCGGGGCCAGTCACCAGCGAGCTGGCGGCAATTCCTGAGAAGAGCATCGCGGTGCTTCCGTTCGAAAACCTGAGCGAAGACAAAGCCAATGCGTATTTCGCCGAAGGCATTCAGGACGAGATTCTGATGCGCTTATCGAAGATCGCCGATCTGAAGGTGATCTCGCACACTTCGACGCAACATTACAAAAGTGCTCCCGAAAACCTGACTGAGATTGCCAGGCAACTTGGTGTCGCCCACGTCCTAGAAGGAAGTGTGCAGAAGAGTGGCGACGCCGTGCGCGTCAACGTGAATCTAATCAAAGCAACCAATGATTCCCATCTTTGGGGCGATACGTTTGATCGCAAACTGACCGACATCTTTTCGGTTGAGAGCGAGGTGTCCAAAGCCATCGCCGACCAGTTACGAGCGAAACTCACCGGTCAGGAAGAGCAACTCATCGCCGCCAAATCGACAGACAGCCCCGAGGCTTACGACGCCTACCTGCGTGGCCTGGCTTATAGTCTGAAAGCGTTCAACACACCTGCCAACCCCCTCGGCGCACAGAAATATCTCAGAGAAGCGGTGCGGTTGGATCCGAAGTTCGCGCCTGCCTGGGCATTGCTCTCATACATTGATGCGGTTGGTTATATCACGACGACTCTTCAACCCACGGTCGCTCTGCGGGAAGAGGTACGCCAGGCGGCTGAGACCGCTCTCACTCTTCAGCCCGAACTCGGCGAGGCCATATTAGCTAAAGGCCAATACCACTATGCTTGCCTGAAGGATTACAACACTGCCGTGCGTTACTTTGAGCAAGCACGTCAGTTCCTGCCCAATAGCAGCCGGATTCCTGAATCGTTGGCCTATGTAACCCGGAGGCAGGGTCAATGGGACCGGAGCGAGGCATACTTCAACGAAGCTGAGCGGCTCAACCCGCGCGACGTCGGTCTCCTTACGCAGCACGCGCTTTCCTATACCTATCTTCGTCGTTTTCCCGAAGCACTGCGAAAGCTTGATCAGGTTCTCAATATTACGCCGGATGACATCGATACCCTCGCGTTAAAGGCGGGGATCGCACAAGCCCAGGGCGACCTGCCGCGGGCCTCGGCGCTCCTCGCTCCGCTCCATCCGGGTGCCGACGACGCCCCCGCTTTGGAAACACAGATTTACCAAGCTATCTTGGAGCGCCGCCCGGGACAAATCATCCCTCGGCTAAAGGAGATATTGGCCAAGCCTGATCCGAGTTTGGGCTTTTTCAATGGCGAACTACGCTTTTGGTTGGGCTGGGCTCAAGACATGGGAGGCGACCATTCCGCCGCCCAAGAGAGTTGGCGACAGGCGCGTAGTGAGGTGGAATCTTTTCTCAAAGAACAGCCGGAAAATTGTCTGCTCATTGCAGATCTTGCGCTAACCAATATGGGCCTTGGTGACAAAGCCGCTGCGTTCGCTCTGATCGAGCAGGCGATGGCCGCGCTCCCGATCGAGAAAGACGCAATGGACGGTCCTATTCCGATCGAGATCCTTGCTCGCGTGTCAGCAAAGATGGATGAGCCCGACCGGGCCATCGCCGCTTTACGGAAACTTCTCTCGATACCTTACGAAGGCCCCTTCGCTAAAAGCGTACCACCCCTCACCGCAGCGCTGCTCCGGCTCGATCCCATGTTCGATCCGCTCCGGAACGATCCGCTCTTCCAAAGACTCTGCGAGGACAAGCAGCCGTGAACCCGCGCGATTTCGGTCAGCTGTGGATTCCAACGGGCGAACAATTTGGATTGCAGACGCGCATCGCGGCAACGGAAAGCGTTTTGTTGTGCACGCGGAGGAAAAGCTGACCGCGTTTCTTGAACTCAAATCGGCGATTCGCCCTTGCCCGGCGAACTATCTTGACAAGCTGGCGAGGTCTTTCCGAAACTCGCCGGATATGAAAACACGCATTCCACCAATTGTAATTACATTTGCATTCGTCTGCTTTGGGCTTTTGCCGCAAACGCAAGCACAATTACCCCGGAGATACCCGGGAACCCGGACGGGTGCTATCCCGCGTTCACGACGGCGGAAGGGTGCAACGCCCTTCATCAGCTCTTGGGCGGCATAGGAAACACAGCAGTTGGTTGGTATTCCAACTTTTTAGCCGGTGACGCCAACTTCAACACCAGTGTTGGTGCTGGAACGCTGGCCCTCGATAGCGGTATCGGCGCGGGTCAAAATACCGCAATTGGCACAGCAGCGATGATCCTCAACCTCAGCGGCAGTGGCAACACGGCCGTTGGATCTAATGCGCTCGTCTTCAACACCATCGCCAGCGACAACACTGCTGTCGGCCGCTTTGCGCTCTATAATAATGACTCGAGCGGTGCCGATGTAGCCAACGGCAACAACGCTTTTGGCGCTTTCGCGCTTTTCAGCAACATCGACGGCAACCACAACTGCGCCTTTGGCGATAACGCGCTTACGCTCAATACTGATTCCTTTAATAACACCGCCGTAGGTGCCGAGGCGCTCGTCCTTAATGACTCCACGGACAACGCCACTGCCAACAACAACACGGCAGTTGGCTGGCGGGCGCTCAGAGACAACATTAATGCCGGCGGAAATACCGCGGTGGGTTCCCTCGCGCTCCGAAATAATGACAACACCGGAAACAACAATGCCACCGACAACACGGCAGTTGGCTTTCGGGCGCTCAGAGACAACATTAATGCCGGCGGAAATACCGCGGTGGGTCCCTCGCGCTCCGAAATAATGACAACACCGGAAACAACAATGCCACCGACAACACGGCAGTTGGCTTTCAGGCGCTGAATCAGAACATTGAAGCCTTTGGAAACACCGCTGTCGGCTCCTTGGCGCTCCAGAATAATGACTCGACCGGAAACGGTTTTGCCAACGGCAACACGGCAGTTGGCAACGCGGCGATGATCAGTAACATTGATGCATTTAATAACACCGCCATGGGTTTCCGGGCGCTCTTTCTAAATGACGCGACCGGAAACGACCTTGCCAACAACAACACGGCCTTTGGCTCTTGGCCGCTCCAAGACAACACTGATGGCTCTGATAACACCGCCGTGGGTGCCTTCGCGCTCTTGAATAATGGCTCGACCGGAAACCGCTTTGCCAGCGGCAACACGGCAGTTGGCGTCAACGCGCTCAATTCTAACACTGATGGCGCTTTAAACACCGCCGTCGGCGATGACGCACTCGTTAGTAACACTGACGGCGTTCAAAACGTAGCGATCGGTGCCGAGGCCCTATTTGACAACCAAGGCGGGAGTGGTAACATAGCCGTGGGTGTCGCGGCCGGTCGTAACATAACAACCGGCGGTAATAACGTAACGGTAGGTACTGGGGCTGGTAATAACATAGTCGCAGGTAACAATAACACCTATATCGGCGGCGGCGTGAACGGTCTTGCTGATGAAAACAACACAATCCGCATCGGCTTACCCCCAAACGCCCCCGGCCCCCCTGCGACCCAGTGCTTTCTTGGTGGTGTCGTTGTGGGCATGGGTAATAACCTTCTCATCGATGCGACGACTGGCCAGCTCTTCCGAACCGCCTCGTCCGCGCGGTACAAAGAGGAGATCAGACCGATGGATAAAGCCAGCGAATCGCTCTTCGCACTCAAACCCGTGGCCTTCCGCTATAAGAAGGAGTTCGACGCCAATGGAACCCCGCTGTTTGGATTGGTGGCCGAAGAAGTGGCGAAAGTGAATCCTGACCTAGTGATTCTGGACCGTGACGGCAAGCCAGACTCGGTGCGTTACGAGGGAGTGAACGCGATGTTGCTCAACGAGTTCCTCAAAGAGCACAAAAAAGTCGAGGAACAGCAGAGCAAAATTGACAGTCAGCAGGCGAGCATTGCGGAGCTGAAAAACGAGGTCCAGACAGTGGTTGCCCAGCTCAAAGAGCAGGCCGCGCAAATCCAAAAAGTGAGCGCCCAGCTTGAGATGGGCAAACCTGCGCCACAAGTGGTCGTAAACGAACCGTAAAGCTGCGATGTAGAGCGACCTTGTGTGCCAAGCACAGAGGTGAATTGAATTGGGAAGGCGTTCGCCCCGCAGCGAACGCCTTTACCGTTTCGACTCCTCGATGCAATCGGCTACGCTAAAATTAGATGCGCTTTAAACAGGGTTCATTAATGTTTGGTCTGCGCGGTCGGTTATTTTGATCTTATGGATAAGGTCAAAAAGCGTGGCCGCCGCCGAATACGCACGGCTCAATACTGGCGGGAGTATTACACCAGGAAACAGCGAGAATGGCGCGCTGCTCACCCTCAATGGAAAAAACGTCGGAAACAAAAACATCGCGCCGAATGACCGTGCTTCTGTTGGATTGCCGTGCTCATGCGTTTCAATCACGTTGCCCGCGTCATCGTAAACGTGAATCACAGCGTCGTGTGAGCGGCTGCGAAACTTTGCGTAGTCGATTGCATTGCTGATTGCATTTGGATCAGCGTACCAAAGCCGACCGAATGGCAGCGCATCGCTGATTAGATCGACGCCGCGTTGATCTTTGCGCGGGCGGACTTCGTAAACCTGTTCTGAGGTGATCATCGCGCCGGGGCAGCGGTTAAACTACAGCGATTCGTTTACATCGTGGTTCCATCGCGCAACGATGCTCGCCAGGCTGCGCGCCAGTGATTGCGACGCGTATAGAAATATGTCGCCATGAGAAAGTCATATGTGGCGCAAAAGAAGCCGTAGCCTAGCGGCACGGATGTGATCTGCCGAGGGACCAATAGAGAGCCGCCAGCATGAGCGTTGAACTCGTGAACCGCGTCCCATGGGATATGTAGTAGGTATCCGATTATGACAGCAAATGGAACTCGGACTCCCACCAGGCCGAAAACAGCAAACACTGCCACCGCCGTCGCTTCTAACTGCCAAGCATCCTGATCTCGAAAGTAAGCCGTGAAGGCCAAATAAAAGCCGGCAATTGGGATAAGAAACAATGCGAAAAATATCTGTTCTACCTTCGCGCTAAAAATTGACCTCGATATGTAGACCGATCCGGCGGCCGACATAACCCCAATAGTGACGTAGAGTACGACGATCACTATGAGTCCGATTGCACTCGGCGTGGGTTCCATATTGCGTCCGTTTATATCACTTTGTCATTGCTGTGTGGAGAGCAAAACAGGCAGTATCGGATCACACGTGAAGCACTGGCAAATCTCACTGGCAATCATAGCGGCGCTGTCCGCGTCACTCGCACTCTCCGAGGACTTCAAAACGATTGAAGGCAAGGAATACAAAAACGCCACGGTCAGCCGCGTTGAGGCGGACGGCATCGTTGTCAAAACGAAATCGGGAATCACGAAGATTTACTTCACTGAACTTCCTAAAGACGTTCAGGAACGGTTTCGTTACGGTTCTGCGAGGCCAACTGGAAAGGCAGTCACGCAACGCATCGACAAGGCCGAAAGCACCACTCACGCCACCCCGTTTGTTTCGGCTGCCGATAGGTTTGCGAGCTTTGTCGAAAAAAAGCTCGACGAGCGGGAATCGATTTTACAGGGGAAACACACGCCCGGCCCGGCAGAGTTGATGGCGAGACAGGAGATGAATTTTCACTGGGGCTTCTTGGCTGGGACTGCTATCATTGCCACCGTGCTGTTCGCTATCGTTTGGCGTCGTTTTAAATAACAAGCAATGACGCGAACAAAGTTCTAAATGAAATACTGGGAAATCATCGCGGACAATCTCAGCAAAGCCGGTTGCAGTTGGGGCTGCGTCTCAGCGATTGATTCCAGCGGGAGAACGTATAGGACTAAGGTCCTATATGCAGACTAGCGAAAAGCTGCGAAACTACGCCGTTCTATAGTTTGTCCAACTTCTCGCAGGGCAGGGAAGGCGGCGGTGGGCGGTGGGCTATTGGAGAAATGTAAGAACTCCAAATGAACATCCAAATGGCCACGCTTCCGCGAGTCATCCAAATCCAGATCGCGCAGCCGCGCTTCTCGGAAATGAGTTCTCCAGCGGGAAATCAGCGAAGGCCAAAACAATGAAAGGAAAGTTAAGCTAATGAAAAATCGTAGTAACCTCAAAATATTCACAACGCTCCTGTCCGTGCTTGCCTGCTGTGCGTTTTTGCCAACAATGCGAGCGCAATTACCCCCGGAGATACCCGGGAACCCGGACGGGTGCTATCCCGCGTTCACGACGGCGGAAGGGTGCAACGCCCTTCATCAGCTCTTGGGCGGCATAGGAAACACAGCAGTTGGTTGGTATTCCAACTTTTTAGCCGGTGACGCCAGCTTCAACACCAGTGTTGGTGCTGGAACGCTGGCCCTCGACAGCGGTGTCGGGTCGGGCCAAAATACCGCAGTTGGCATCGCAGCGATGATCCTCAACACCACCGGCAATAGCAACGTGGCCGTTGGAACCAACGCGCTCGTCTTTAACGACAGCGGCTTTGGCAACAATGCTATCGGCGTCTTTGCGCTCTATAATAACTTCGACGGCATCCGCAACAACACTCTCGGCCGCATTGCGCTCTTTAACAACATTGACGGAAATAACAACAGCGCCGTTGGCGATTTCGCGCTTTCGGAAAATATTACCGCCGGTGAGAACACTGCGATTGGTGCTTTCGCGCTCGAGAATAATGACTCGACCGGTAGCGGCTCTGCACACGGCAACACGGCAGTTGGCGCTAACGCGCTCAATTCTAACACTGATGGCAGTGAACTCACCGCTGTTGGCGAGGCTGCGCTCGTTTTCAACGATACCGGCAACGACAACATAGCGGTTGGTAGTTTCGCCCTTTTTAGCAACGTTACCGGCTCCACCAACACGGCGGTGGGTGCTCGCTCGCTCGCTACCAACAACGCGGACGACAACACGGCAGTTGGCTTTAACGCGCTCGGCGCCAATGATAGCGGCGGCGCGAACGTGGCCGTAGGTAACAGAGCGCTCGCGGCCAACACTATCGGCGCGGTCAACACAGCTGTTGGTTCGCTTGCGCTCGAGACCAACACCACCGGCACCGAGAACACCGCCGTGGGTCGTAGGGCCTTGGAGTTCCTCGACGGCGGCCACGAAAATACAGCCGTCGGCTGGGGGGCGGGCTCCAACTATACCGGAACCGAAACTAACAATATCTGTATTGGGGACCAAACCTCCGGTGTCACCGGTGAGAACAACAACATCCGCATCGGCGAGAACTCGCCGAGCGAGGGCATTGTAGTCGGTAGCAACCCCGGGATCAACGCCGTCATCATGGGCACCGGCTTGGGGTCCGGCGGCCTCTCCATAGTGCAGACAATACTCGGGTCCACCATTCAGGTCGGCGCGAACTTGACTGGCGGCACGTGCTTTATCGGTGATATCTCCGGTGCGGACGTTGGCGCCAGCCCTCTCGTACGTGTTACCGCGGCCGGCCAGCTTGGTGTCAATGTCTCCTCGGCGCGGTTCAAGAAAGACATTGAGTCCATGGGCAAGACCAGCGAAGCGATCTTTTCGCTTAGACCAGTGACCTTCCACTACAAGCGCGACGTGACCAACACGCCCGCTGTTGGCTTGATTGCTGAGGAAGTAGCAAAGGTAAATCCTGACTTGATATTCAAGGACAAAGAAGGAAAACCCTTCAGCGTCCGCTACGAGGACATCAACGTGCTGTTGCTCAACGAATTCCTTAAAGAACACAAAAAAGTCGAGGAACAACAGGCGAGCATTGCGGAGTTGAAGTCAACGGTCGCGCAACAGAAGAAGGACTTCCAAGCGACAGTTGCGCAGCTCACTGCGCGTCTTGACCAGCAAGCGTCCGAAATCCAAAAAGTGAGCGCCCAGGTTGAGATGAGCAAACCCGCGCCACAAGTGGTCGTAAACAAACCGTAAGGCTTTGAGGTAAATGGGAAGGCGTTCGCCCCGCAGCGAACGCCTTTACCGTTTCGACTCCACGATGCAATCGGCTACGCTAAAATTAGATGCGCTTTAAACAGGGTTCATTAATGTTTGGTCTGCGCGGTCGGTTATTTTGATCTTATGGATAAGGTTGAAAGGCGTGGCCGCCGCCGAATACGCACGGCTCAATACTGGCGGGAGTATTACACCAGGAAACAGCGAGAATGGCGCGCTGCTCACCCTCAATGGAAAAAACGTCGGAAACAAAAACATCGCGCCGAATGACCGTGCTTCTGTTGGATTGCCGTGCTCGTGCGTTTCGATCACGTTTGCCCGCTTCATCGTAAACGCGAATCACTGCAAATCTCAGCAAAGCCGGTTTGAGTGGGGGCTGTGTCTCAGCGATTGATTCCAAAGGGCGAACGATCTGGATTGTGGACGCACATCACGACGACGGAAAGCGTTTCGTTGTGCGAGCGGATGAAAAGCTGACTGCGTTTCTCGAACTCGAATTAGTGACGCGACGTTAACTGCCGGTCGGCTGTATCGTCCGGCGGCAAGCCGGCCCGGGGCCAGCAGGCCCCGGATCGTCAAAAATCGCCTACCCGCAGGCCCTCGATGCCCAACTCAGCGCGCCGGCATCGCACCTCCCCACGCCGAGGGCGAGGAGTTGAGTGGAGTGACCAGCGACGGGGAAAGGTTCGGATTCATTTCCGTTCCCGCCGGAGTCGTCGGCGGTGTGCCTCTGACGCGAGCTATGAATCCGTGGGCAATGCCAGCAGCATCGACGTAACGACCAGTGATATTCCCCTGCGAACTGATTCCGTTAAGCGATGTAAAGGTTGACCCGGGAAAATCGAAAGTGAAAAAATTGTTTGGCGGGACAAAGAAGAGTCCATGAGTCACGCCTGAGGCGTCCGCATATCTGCCCACCACCCAGTTCTTATTGTTATCTCCAAACAGGATTGTCGCAACGGAGCCCGTGGGATCGATCGGCAAGTGCAGCGTCCCATTGGCATCCCGGTAGTAGCCGTGAAGGATTCCTGAGCTGTCTATATAGTATCCCACCACCAACCGCTTTGAATCATTGATGTCGTAAGCAAGGGTCGCGATAGCTGCCGGGACGCTAAACAACGTTAAGGTTCCGCCAACGCTGATGAACGCCTGCTGGATCCCGCTGGCGTCAACAAACGTGCCGGCAAAGTCGGCGGGATTGTTTATCCCAAGCACAGCCGTGAAGACCGCCCCGGGAACATCGTATTCTGTGAAGGTGCCGCCCGACAGGAAAAACCCGTGAAGGTTACCATCGCTGGTGGCGTAGTCGCCGGCGACTGTGCGTGAGTTATTGATGCCTCGTCCTTCGGTGAAACCCACGGTATCGTTAGGGTCGACGATCGGCGCGCTAAAGCTACCATCGCTGAACCGGACAAAACCGCTCGTCACTCCGTTGGAATCGATGAACGCGCCAACGACGTCGCCTCTTTCGTTAATCTTTTGCGGGAGGGTCTGATTTCCGGTCCCGGGATAATCAAAAGTCGTGATCACTTCGATAGAGCCCGAGTTCGCCGCTCGCTGAGCGAACGTCCCCATCAATGGGAACACGAACAGAACTGCCAGAATGCTGATAAATATTTGTTTTGGTTTCATGATCCTTATTGCCTCCTTAATTGAATCGCCCCATTGCTAAAACGCGGATGTGGCAGAAACACAATATCCAGTTAGCGAATTTCGATATGGCCAGTTTGCGCGTTATCTGGTTTCGTTGGGCAACGGCGTTGCCAACTGCGCTCGGCTCGCCGTACCC
>QHNR01000062.1 GCA_003218475.1 Verrucomicrobiota bacterium
GTCAGCTTCATCGCCCCGTATTCCTTGTTGGTGGATCCGAAGACGGCGATAAGAAAATACTTCGGTACGATCACCAGCTCATAGAACGCGAAGAACAGAAACAAATCCGCGCTCAGAAAAACTCCGTAGCAGCCAGCCACCACGAGCAGTAACCAGAAAAAAAATTCGTTCTGCCGATGTTCGACGTCCCATGAAAACAATACCGTGCTTACGGCGGAAATACCCGTGACAAGAACCATGGTGAGGCTGATGCCGTCGATCGCCAGATGGTAATTCATTCCCAGGGCAGGCACCCATGGCACCTGGACGATCGTTCTGAAGTGTGCAAGATCGGCAATTGGCGTGCGAACCAACGCGATGAGACCAAGGGCAAGACCTGCGATTGTTGTAAGCAGCGCGATCCATCGCGCAAACGCGCGCGGCAAGAGCAGCAGCAGCACTGCGCCTGTGAAGGTGATGTAAATCGTCCAGGCGATCATGCGCGTTTACGCGCCGGATAGCGGGGCGCCTTCTCGCGCACATGAAATCCGATTTCGCGGCGTGGTCTATCCGGCGGAGCCATTAACTGCCGGATCGCTTCGAGGATCGCATCGATTTCTTCATCATGTTTTCCAACACGTTGTTCGAGCTCCGAAAATTTCTGTGCTAACTCACGGTTTGTTTCGAGCGTCTGGCGCAGTTTCACGAACGCGCGCATGATGGCGATGTTTACTCTTATCGCGCGTTCACTGTTTAGGACGCTGGAGAGCATCGCGACGCCTTGCTCTGTGAAAGCGTAAGGAAGCGCTCGGCGGCCGCCCCATCTTGATATTCCAAATTGGAATCTCAAGTTTTGCACCTCCTTTTCGCTGAGCCGGAATGTGAAATCAGACGGAAAGCGCTGTGCATTGCGTTTCACCGCTTTGTTTAGATTTCCAGTGGTCACGCCGTATAACGCGGCCAAATCAGAATCGAGCAGCACTTTCTGGCCGCGAATCCAGCGAATCGACTGCGGAAGCCGCTCGACAGGGATGATCTCTTTGATCATCGAGTCATGCGAAAAGCCGCGCCATTTGGGTGACGGTTGTGTTGAAAATGTTGAACAGGAACTGCGGCGCGATGCCGATGGCAAACATGAGCAACGTCATAGGAACAATCACGAGCTTTTCGCGTCGCACAAGATCGGGAAAAGCGCTGCAACTTTCTGGAAGCGGTCCGCTAAAGAGTGATTGCATCGCTCGCGCAAAGACGATGGCTGTGACGAGAAGCCCGATCACAGCAATGGCCGTAAACGCGGCTGCGAGCGCGAAGGAGCCCTTGAAAATCAAAAACTCGCCGATGAATCCGTTCAATCCCGGCAGACCTAAAGACGAAAACATCGCCACGCTCATCCACCCGCAGAGGAGCGGCGTCCGCTGCATCAGACCCCCGAAGTCATCGATGCCGCGCACCCCGCGCCGTTGTTCCAGCAAGCCAACAAAGTAGAAAAGCGTAGCCGCGGTGACGCCGTGGTTGAAAATTTGCATGAACACACCGCTCAGCGCGGCATGCGTATCGATCCCGGCGGCAACGACGGGTGAGGCGGCTATGGCAAACAGAGCAAGCATGCAATAACCGAGGTGATTGATCGACAGATATGCGATCATTCGCTTCAAATCCCGCTGCGCCCATGCAGCCAACGGCGGAAACACAATCGAGCAGATCGCCACCGCAAGAAGCCACGGACCGAGGATCTTGATCTGATTGGGAAAAAGCGGAAGCAGCAGCCGCACGAAACCGTAAACGCCCATTTTCGAAAGGACGCCCGTCAGCACCATCGAGACGCCGGTTGGCGCGCTTTGATACGCGTCGGGTAGCCAGGTATGAAATGGAAACAGCGGCACTTTTACTGCGAGCCCAACGAAGATTCCGGCAAACGCAAGCCACGCCAGTTTGCCTGTGAGCAGGCCGTTTTTGCCCAAGCCAGCAAGAGCAGCAAAATCAAAAGTGCCTTTTGCGAAATAAATTCCGAGAAACGAGAGCAGCATCGCCACGCTGCCGAGAAATGTATAAAGGAAGAACTTGGTCGCGGCGCGATCCCGGTTCTCGCCGCCCCATATTTTGATCAGCAGAAACGCAGGGATCAGACTCATTTCGTAGAACAGGAACCACAGAACAAAATTCTGCGCTGTAAACGTGCCGTAGAGGGCTGACTGCATTACCAGCATGGTCGCGTAGAACGCGCGACTGCTGCCTGCAACCGGTTGCGCCAGAAGTGCAAACGGAATGATCAACGACGTAAGCAATACCAGCAGCAGACTCAAGCCGTCGATGCCCACCAAATATTCAGCGCCGACGGCGGGAATCCAAGGATGGCGTTCGACGAACTGGAGTCCCGCAGCCGTTGCATCGAAATTCCGCCATAAAGCTAAAGCGCATACCGCGGAGATGACGTTGAACATCAAAGCGATTGGGCGACCACCGCCCTGCGGCCAGGCGCAGACCGCGAGCGCTCCTACGAGCGGCACAAAGATAATCGCAGTAATCAAGCCAACCATGCGTAGAGAAGGAGCAGCGCCAGCATTCCGATGGCTACCGCGCCGAGATAAGTTTGGATTTGTCCCGAGTGCGCGCCGGACATCAGGCGGCCCAAACCGCGCGCACCGGCGGTCGTTTCGTCGACTCCGGCATTGATCCCCCGCTCGTCAACGCTGGCTGTCAAAATTCCAAAGAGCTGACCGACACCGCCGAATCCGCGCACCAAGCCGTCCCAGAAATAGCGATCCATCCAATCGGACAAACGTGCGGCCATCCAACTGAAAGCGATGACTGTGTGGTCATAAAGGTCGTCGATCCACATTTTGTTCGCGAGAAATTCAAACACCCCTGGCTGCGCGTATTCCAGAGGGTCGATCTCCGCTGGACGGTCTCGATCTTGCACACCAGCCTTGCGATACATCCAGACCCCGATGACGACACCTGCACTAACGAGGGCGAGCGAAACAAACAGCATTGGCTGAACCAGACGCGTGATCTCAATGTGCACAGGTTCGCCCGTCAGATATCCATGCAGCCAGGGCCACGCAGAAGTAAGCACCACGCTGAAGAAAATCGTGCAGAGCGCGAGGACGATGAGAGGCATCGTCATGACACGCGGGCTCTCGTGCGCGCGCTCCGAAGCACTGCGCCCGTTCCCGAAAAAAACATAAATCATTTGCCGCGTCATGTAGAGCGCGGTGAGAACAACTCCGGCCAGAAGCAGGTAATACGGCGCTTGGGACTTCGGCCACTGGGCCGTGGCATGCAGAATTTCCTCTTTTGTCCAGCCGCCGGAGAAAGAGAACGGAACGCCGCTCAGCGCCAACATCCCGATGGCGTACGTCATGAACGTTACCGGCATGAGCCGCCGCAGGCCGCCCATCTTGCGAATATCTTGTTCGCCGTGGCATCCGTGAATCACGGAGCCTGCGCCGAGAAACAGGAGTGCTTTAAAAAAACCGTGCGCGAGGAGGTGCATGATTCCAGCCGCCACACCACCGACGCCCAGTGAGACCATCATCAAACCAAGTTGCGACACGGTCGAGTACGCCAGGATGCGTTTGATGTCTTCCTGGGCGATGGCGATGAGCGCGGCCATCAGCGCTGTGGTTACTCCGATCCACACTACGACGGTAAGGGAGGGGGTTACGCCGTTAATGGCGTCGACCGAGAAAAGCGGATAGACGCGTGCCACAAGGAACACTCCGGCGGCAACCATCGTTGCCGCGTGGATGAGCGCACTGACTGGAGTGGGACCTTCCATCGCGTCCGGTAACCAGACATGCAGCGGGAATTGTCCCGATTTCCCAACTGCACCGCAGAAGATCAGCAGCGCAATGAACGTGGCGCTTGCGCCGAGCATGGCGAGACCGGCACTTTCGAGGCAACCGTTTCCGCTATCGTAAAAAAGAAGTGTGCCGCTGCAGTCATAGAGCCACAGCATCCCAAGGAAAAATCCCATGTCGCCGATACGCGTTGTGATGAATGCCTTCTTTGCAGCAGCCGCAGCGCTCGGTTTCTCGATCCAGAACCCGATGAGTAAATACGATGCGAGCCCAACTAGTTCCCAAAAAATGAAAAGCAAAAGCAAACTATTTGCGATGACCAGGCCCAGCATCGCACCGGAGAAGAACGAGAGGTACGCGAAGAAGCGGGTGAAATTTTTGTCGTCGGCCATGTAGCCGACGCTAAAGACAAAAATGCAAAGCCCGACCAGCGCAATCATCACGAGCATCGCGGCAGCCAGCGGATCGAGAAGAAATCCGAGCCGCAACGTGTGTTCGCCGAACGTGAACCAATTGAAATTCTGAACGGCACGAAAGCCCGTGGCTTGCAGCGTTGGCATGAACGCCAGGATCGACAGGGCGAGCGCGAGTACCTCGCCAATTATTGCGAGCGCGACTGCGCTTTTCCGCCGCGCCTTCGACAAACTCAAGATAATCAAGGAAGCCGCAAACGGCGCTGCGGGGATCAACCAGAGACAGGTTAGGACCCAGGAATTCATCCCCTGAGTTGGTCAAGCTGATCGACGTTGGTCGTGTGATAGTGGCGATAGACGGCGATTACCATGGCAAGGCCAACAGCGGCTTCGGCAGCGGCAATGGCAATAGAAAAAAGTGCGATCATCACGCCGGTTGGGGGCTGAGGCTGCGGACCAAAACGCCAGAACGCGATAAAATTCAGGTTTGCGGCTGCCAGCATGATTTCGATTCCAATGAGGATGAAGATAGCGTGGCGGCGACTCAACACCGCGAGCAGCCCAATCGAAAACAGTGTGGCAGAAATGATGAGAAAAACTTGGAGGGTAGGTGTCATCGCCTCTCCTCCATCACGAGGATAAGTGCGCCGATCAAGGCGGCAGTCAGCAGAATCCCGACGCATTGCAATGGCCAGACATAAGTAGTCATCAATGCTGCGCCAATTCGTTTGACCGTAAGCGTCGCTATGTGGGGGGCTCCGATGGCAAGCGATTGCGTCTTCAAAATCGACCAGGTCAGACAAGCAAACACAGCGACAGCGACAGTAGCCCCGCCCCAATTGAATCCGCGATCTTTCCCAACATCGCGACGCGTCAGGAGAATCGTAAAAACGACCAAGACCGCGACGGCGCCAATGTAGATGAACACCAGCGCCAGACCGACAAATTCAGCGCCCAGCAGAAAGAACAGCGCCGCGATACCGACAAATGCGGCAGCGAAGCTGAGAGCCGCGTGCATCAAGTTTCGCAGCGTCGCAGCCGCCAGCGCCGCGGCGACCGTGAATATGGCAGTGACGATAAACGCGGCGCTGTTCATTCAGCGAAGCGATAAACCCGCGGCGCGAATTTTCTTCTCGTATCGAGCAACATCGACAGGGCAGCGTAAACGATTGCGATCACGAAAAGCGACCACAACCATCCGCGCAAACCGCGTCCGGCATAATGCCAGACCGCAGCTGCGATGATACACGTGAACGCCATCGGCAACATGAATTTCCATGCGAAATTCATGATCTGATCGATGCGCGTGCGTGGGAGCGTCCCGCGAATCCAGATGTAAACGAATAGCAGCACACTCAGCTTTGCGAAAAACCAGGCGTAGGACGGAACAAACTCAAGCGCGCGCAGAGGCGCATGCCAACCACCCAGGAAAAGAGTTATGCCGAGACCGCTGATGGCGAACATGCCAATGTATTCGGCCATAAAAAACGTCGCGTACTTGAATCCGGAATATTCGGTCATATGACCGGCGACAATTTCCGATTCGCCTTCCGGCACATCGAACGGAGTGCGATTTGACTCCACAAGACCGGACACAAAAAAGAGCATGAACGCGGCTGCGCCCCATGGCGTAAAGACAAACCAGCGCGGCACCAGGCCAAAAGTGTATTCAGCCTGCGCAGCGACAATTCGGTCAGGGGCGAGCGAGCCGACCACCATCACGACCGGAAGAACGCTAATAATGAGCGGCAGCTCGTAGCTGATCATTTGCGCGATGGCTCGCATGGCGCCTAGCATCGAATATTTGTTGTTGCTGCCCCAGCCGGCCATGAAGACGGCAAGTTCCGTAGTCGAGCCAACTGCAAAGAAAAAAAGAATGCCGCCATCGATTGTAAACGGCGTCATGTTCCGGCCATACGGAATCACGCCCAAGGTGAGGATCGCCACAGCGGCTATCAGGATCGGGGCAAGGAAATGCACGATCTTGTCGGCCCGCATCGGGACGATGTCTTCCTTGATCAGCATTTTGATACCGTCGGCGATTGGCTGAAAAAGACCGAACGGCCCCACACGATTTGGGCCGTATCGGTTCTGCATCCGTGCAAGAATTTTTCGTTCCAACACCGAGATGAGTGCGAAAAGTGTGAGGAAGACAGCGAGCAGCGCGAAAATATTGATCAAACTCGATACCACTTGAACCATCCAAGTGGGCAACCCCGTCAGCCACGAAAGCAGCCATTGCTTTGCGTTGAGGAAGACCTGGTCGATAGACTTGCTCATCCCGGATGAAGAAAACCGTTGATTGCAGCCTTAATCAAGGCATAACGCGGGCGACTTTCGGCTTGAGGAGGAGTCGAAATGCCTCGGCCAGCATATTTTGTCTCTCCGCAGGCCGTTTTGGCTTTGCAGGAAGCTTTTGCCGCAGTACGTTCGGCGTGCGCCATGCGAACACTGGTCTTGTTGCTCGCCGCTGTATTTGCGAGCGCCGGTTTGGTCAGTGGAGAAATAAAAACTCCACAGAATGTGCCGATTGAAATCACGTCCACCGGCGAGACGACCTATGAGAACGGGCTGGCAACAGCGCGCGATAACGTGGCGATTCACCTTGGCAACACGGACATTTATGCCGATTACGCACAATACAACTCCGCCACGCACGACGTGGAATTGAGAGGGCATGTGCGAATCTACCGCGATACGAGCCTCTACACTGCGGAAAGCGGCGTGTACAACACCGAAACAAAAAGGATCCGGACAGTGAATGGGCGGACCGAGTCACAGCCTTATTTTCTGAGCGGCGCGAACGTGAACTCAATCTCGGAAAATGGTTATCTTGTACGGGAGGGCACTTTTACGACGCAGGACTCAGCGAAACCCGATTTCCATCTTCACGCACGGAAAATTCGCATTTATGAGAAGGACCGCGTCATTTTCCAATATGTGACGGCGTACGTCGGAAAGGTGCCTATTTTCTGGTGGCCCTACCTGTATCAGTCGCTCAGTGACACGTTCAGTTTCACAATCTCACCCGCATACACGAGCAACTGGGGACCATCGCTCCTGACTCAAGTAACCTTTCCGATCACAGACAACATCAAGGGGCGCGTTCGCCTCGATTACTTTGGCCGTCGCGGGCCTGCCATCGGCTTCGATCCCATTATTGATTATGGCAAGGACGAGAACAGTCAGGCGAGGATAAAATCCTTTTACATTCAGGATCAAGACCCGAACCTGAATCAAACGTCGATCCCTCGACAGGGTGTTCCTACCGGGCGATACCGGTTTAGCTTGGAAGATCGGACGAATTTTACCGATAGCATCTACGGCATCGCCAATCTCACCAAGCTTAGTGATCCATATGTGATGGAGGACTTCTATCCAGGCGACTTTCGCGTTGACCCTGTTCCAGACAACGTGGTCGCATTGACGAAGACAGACCCTTTTTTCACAATCACCGGCATCACGCGTTTTCAGGCTAACGAGTTTTTCACCACAACAGAACGTTTGCCAGAAGTAGTCCTGGACATTAAACGGCACGCGCTTTTCGGTGGACCGATTTTTTACGAAGGCGAGAGCGGCTTTGCGAATTTGCGACTGCAATTCCCCGACGGTTCAGGGTTCGAGAACTACAATTCGAATCGTTTCGACACTTTTCATCAACTAACGTATCCAAACACATATTTTGGATGGCTTTCCATCGTGCCGCGGGTTGGCTTTCGCGGAACGTATTATGGCAAGACATGGGACTTGGGATCGACAACCTTTGTGCCACCATCAAATCCGCTGGTTCCTGACTTTATTCTGCCGCCCCCTACAACGGCTGACCCGGTCAAATTCGACGGAGACGCATTTCGCACAGTTTTTAACGCGGGCGCAGAAGCTTCGTTCAAGATCTCGCGCACGTGGGAGAACGTGCAAAGCCGCGCTTTTGGTTTGGACGGACTCATGCATGTGATTCAACCATTCACAAACTTTTCGTACGTCGATGAGAACGGAGCTAACCCAACCTCAATTTTGCAGTTCGACCGCTTTGAGCCCTCGACGCAGTTGCGTGCAATTGACTTCCCGCAGTTTACAACCATCGACTCGATCGATAATTGGACAGTGTGGCGGGTTGGGGTCCGCAATCGCCTGGAAACGCGACGCGACGATCAAACGATCACCTGGCTCGAACTCGACACCTTCTTTGACGTGAATTTCGACAATCCGTACGACCGCACGGACTACTCAAACTTCTTTAATAATCTCCGGTTTTCACCGCTGCCCTGGATGTCGTTTACGGTAAACTCGCAAGTGCCCGCTTTCGCGAAGGGTTTTACGGAAGTCAATACGTTGGCGAACGTTCAGCCGCTATCCAATGTGCAATTGACCGTCGGACATCGCTACTTAAATAACAATCCGTTCTTTCAGAACAGCAGCTTGTTTGTTGTCGGTGGATATTGTCGACTCAATGATAACTGGGGAGTTGGAGTTCAGGAACAGTATGAAGCTACGACCGGCATCCTGGAGGAGCAGCGCTATTCTATTTACCGCGATCTGTCGGCCTGGGTGGCTTCGTTCGGTGGGGTAATACGCGATAACTCCGGAGTGAATGAATACGGCGTTCTATTTACCATAACGCTCAAAGCATTCCCGAAATTTGGTTTTGACTTAAACTTCGACCCAACGTCCCAGGGCGAATGACCGAAAGTGCACGAACAACGCTGACGCCCCTGTCCTGCGGCCACTTGTGCTGCCGTTGATTCGCTCGCACCGTTCTTCGATCATGGATCTGTCAATAATCGGTTCCGGTTACGTTGGCTTGGTGACGGGCGCCTGTTTCGCCGACGTCGGCCATAATGTCATTTGCGTCGATAACGACATGCAAAAGATCAAACAACTGCAAGCCGGCGAGGTGCCAATTTATGAGCCAGGCCTAGAAGAGATTATTCACCGCAACGTCTCGGCACGTCGGCTGCGCTTCACTGGCAGCATCGAGGAGGGGGTAAACAATTCACAAATCGTCTTCATCGCTGTTCCTACTCCCCAGCAACCGGATGGCGATGTCGATCTCAGTTTTCTGGAAAAGGTTGCGCGAGAAATCGCCGGAGTCTTGACTGATTATCGCGTGATTGTTGACAAGAGCACAGTACCCGTGAAAACGGGCGAGAAAGTGGCCGAATCAATCAAAAGATACAACCGCCACGGCGCGAACTTCGATGTGGTCAGCAACCCTGAATTTTTGCGTGAAGGCTGTGCAGTAGCGGATCTGATGCATCCCGATCGCATTGTTATCGGAGCGCAAAGCGAGCATGCCATCGATCTGATGAAGAAGGTTTATGAGCCATTTATGGCGCCTATCCTGGTGACTGATATTAACAGCGCCGAGCTCATCAAGCATTGCGCGAACTCATTCCTGGCGCTGAAGATTTCGTATATTAACGCGGTGTCGGCCATTTGTGAGGCGAGCGGCGCCGACGTCGAAAAAGTCGCCGACGGAATTGGAATGGACCATCGCATTGGCCGTGATTTCCTCAACGCTGGGATCGGCTACGGCGGTTCCTGTTTTCCCAAAGATATTGCCGCATTCATTACGATCAGCGAGCGGCTTGGCACTCCGTTCAATCTGCTCAAGGAAGTCCAACGCATAAACACTGCTCAAAAAGAGCTTTTTCTGAAGGTAATCCGGGAAACCCTCTGGGTGTTGCGCGAGAAGCGGATTGCAGTTTGGGGCCTGACATTCAAGCCAGACACAGACGACGTCCGTTCTTCTGTGGCAATAGAACTGGTGACAAAACTCTTGCGCGAAGGAGCGCATGTGGTTGCCTACGATCCGAAGGGAATGCAAAAAGCGCGCGCGATAAAAGCGATTGCCGACGCAGAATTTGCCTCATCGGCTCTGGAAGCTGTAACTGACGCGGAAGCGCTGATCATCGCCACAGAATGGAATGAATTTGCCAATGTGGACCTTGCAGTCGTGAAAGAGAAGATGAGAACACCGATCGTGTTCGATGGACGAAACCTCCTCGATCCTAAAACGATGCGGCGACTAGGGTTTCATTATCATTCTATCGGACGCGCAAACGTGAAGCCGCAGTAGCGCGCGGAAAATATGGCGCAGCTCTCTGCTCGCCAAATCGCGCTGGTGGCCTTGCGGTTGTGGCGAAAAGAAAAACGCTTCGCCGACTCCATCGTATCTGAGCTTTTTGCGAAAGCGGGGCTTACTCCTTCCGATCGCGCGTTTGCCTTGGAACTGTTCTACGGCGTGCTCCGCAATTTAACGTTGCTGGATTTCTGGATCGCTTGCCTGCGTGTTTCGCGAGTTGACGCTGATCTTCGCGATATTCTGCGACTCGGCTTATATCAACTCTTCTTTCTCGAAACCGCTGAACATGCAGCAGTCCATGAGACGGTGGAGGTTTGCGCGAAAGGACAGCGACCAATCATCAATGCCATGTTGCGGGCCGCAACGCGGCGACGGAGCGAGCTGCGCGCATCCGCGAATGCGCAGCCCCTGTTTGTTCGTATGTCGCACCCGCCATTTCTTGTTGAACGCTGGCAGCAGCACTTCGGCGTAGAACACGTACAAGCATTGTGCAAATGGAACAACCTTCCAGCGCCAGTCTACGGCCGGATTAACCGGCTTGGGATCGACCGTGAAAAGTTTCTTCGGCTCTATTCAGGCGCGCGGCCATTGACACGTGATTTTGAATTTGTGGAATTTGATTCTCTGCCAACAAACGCTCTGACGCGGGGGCACTGCTACATTCAAGATCCGAGTACTCTGCTCGGGTGCCAGATTTTGGATCCAAAGCCTGGAGAAAAGGTCCTCGATGCGTGCGCGGCGCCCGGCGGAAAGACCGGCTACATCGCGCAACTCATGGAAAACCTTGGAATGATTGTGGCTTGCGATCGCGACCTTGAGCGGCTGGAAAAACTCAAGGAGAACATGGCGCGGCTCAGTGTGGTAATTGCGCACATTCTGCGTCACGATTGGACAAGCAGTCATGTCCCGCCAGAGATTGTAACATTGGCGCCATTCGATCGCATTCTGGTTGATTCTCCGTGCAGCAACACCGGAGTAATGCGCAGGCGCGCAGACTTGAGGTGGCGATTACGACGAACCGATTTCGACCGAATGCAACAGTTGCAGATCGAGATCGTTCGTGCTCTCATTCCGCTCCTAAAACCGAACGGCGTGCTTGTTTACAGCACATGCAGTCTTGAGCCGGAAGAAAACAACGAGGTCGTTCGTCGCATCCTCGAGCAAACGTCCACTTTGAGCTTAGAAACGGAAAGATCTTCGCTGCCCTTTCGCGATGGTTTTGATGGCGCTTACGCAGCCAGACTCGTTCGCAACACAACGACGGACTAATTTGCATACAGCGCGGCTGGTGGAATGATAACCGGCTATGCACGACGACCGATTCGACAAACTCGCAAAACTTCTGGTGGAATATTCCGTTCGTCTGAAGCGCAATGAAACGGTCCTGATCGAAGCATTCGATATTCCCGACGAAATGACCATCGCGCTGATACGCGCGGTGCGGAAAGCAGGCGGTGTGCCCTTCGCGCAAACCTACTACACCCGAGTGAACCGCGCGCTCGCGCTCGAAGCTTCAGATCGACAGCTAAATCTGATGGCGAGCCACGAGCTGACACGAATGAAAAAAATGAATGCATATATCGCAGTGCGCGGCAGCAACAACATCACCGAATTGTCCGATGTGCCGCCGCAGAAGATGAAGTTGATCGGCCGAAAAATGCGGCGGGTGCAGGACCAGCGGGTCAAAAAAACCAAGTGGGTAGTCTTACGCTGGCCGACTCCTTCCATGGCACAGCTTGCTGGAATGAGCACGGAAGCATTTGAAGATTTCTATTTCGATGTGTGCACACTGGACTACCGCAAACTGCTGCCCGGAATGAAGGCCCTCAAGCGGTTGACGGAAAAGACAGGCCGTGTCCAAATCAAAGGGCCCGGCACCGATCTGCGTTTCAGCATAAAGGGAATTCCAGCCGTCATCTGCGGCGGCGACCGCAACATTCCCGACGGCGAAGTTTTCACTTCACCAGTGAAAGATTCCGTTGAGGGCCATGTCACCTTTAATGCGCCAAGCATTTATCAGGGAATCGCTTTCGATGGCATCCGTTTGGAATTCAAAAGCGGAAAGATTGTAGATGCGACGAGCAATGAGACCCAAAAGCTAAACAAGATCCTCGACTCAGATCCTGGCGCGCGTTACATCGGCGAGTTCTCACTTGGCTTTAATCCGCGGGTATTCCAACCGATGCGCGACATATTGTTTGACGAGAAAATCGCTGGCTCTTTTCATTTCACTCCGGGACAAGCTTACGAGGAAGCGGACAATGGGAACCGGAGCCAGGTTCACTGGGACATGGTAAGCATCCAGCGTTCGGATTACGGCGGCGGAGAAATCTACTTCGATGGCAAACTGCTTCGCAAAAATGGGAAGTTTCTGCCGAACCAACTGCACTCGCTAAACTGGAAGTGATTGTAGGTACGTCCCATAGGTCACGTTAAACCTATGGAAAATAGCGCGCAGATGTCGTGCCCGTCAGGCTCGCTTCTGCCCGGCAAGAAGGTTCAATTGCATCATGGCGATCTCGCCGCCTTCGTTAAGCTCGAGATTCGCGATCTCAAACATTGGCGCTCCTTCACCCGGCCCCGGTCCGGCCCCCAGGCAACTGAACAACGACCTGCTTGGAGTTCGAATTGAGGATGACAGATGCAATTTCAAGTGAGGGCGAAAACTCCAGAGTGCTGATCTGAAAGGGCACCGTGATGAACACACACGCACGCCCTGCTGTGATGGGGTGAGTTGAACCGGTGCGGTTTCAGAATTCGGCACGACTTGCAATCCTGCGACTGCGAATGACGGCATGCCAGCCATCGTAGGCCTCTGCTGCTGTGAGGGAATCACGCGAATAGTGCCCAGTGCACCAGCGACAGGCTCAATCTTTAAGACTTCAAAGCCCACCTGCAAATTCAACGCCGTTTGGGCGCGTTGAGGCGAGGGCAAACGCATCGTGACGAGCTTCGATATCGGACGCACTTTCAAGACACCCATCTTAAAGCTTGGTGTCAATTGCATGGCCGCGATCTCAAAAGAGACTGTCATCTGGACAGAAGTCTGTATTTAAGCTGCAGATGGCGGTTTGGCCGCGGTCGCCGTCTCCATCGGCACCGTTTGGGCTGGCCCCGTCAATTATTTATCGCGCCCTTTGTCGAACAATTTCCCGCTGAACTGTGCGAGTGCAGACATTAGGAATTTTTGCAGTACGCGAATGACTCACACACGCTCCCCTGCGTCAGCCCTTTCGTTCATTTCTTCTCACCTCTAGGATTTCGCGCCATTTCTTCCTGAATTCTGCGCGCCGCCTCTCGTTCGCCGCTTCGCGTTGTTTCTTAAAATACGATGCTGCATACTCGCGAACCGGCGCTTGCGCAGCTCCTTTCGACTGCCCAGGCAAACGCTGCCCCATCCGGCGCGGTCGACGACCCGCCTTCAGATCTTGCTTGTTTCGATCCCAGACCTCCCGCATCGACACATATTTACGGCCGAGAAAAGTAAAATTGGTCAACTTCCCAAGCCTAACGAGTTCTCCCACCCGCTTCGTGCTCAGATCGAGAAGTAGCGCCGCCTGGGCGTGATTGAGCAAGCCCTTCTGCTCTATCATCGCCTCGCTCATTTTTTCCGCCTGTTGCCGAGCCTCCTCGCGAGCACGAGCCCGATCCCCCGGTGCCGCTTGCAAGGCAAATGTTGATGAAACAATCCTGCTCATTCCAACACCGGGAATTGACGTAATCGTAATTCTATTGCGTATTTGTCGAGCAATGTCGAGACCGAAATTACGGTTAGTGGCATCACCACAATAGCATCGTCAACAAGGAAATTGAAGACCTCAGGCAAATCTGAAGATGTCGCAAATCCAGAAAGTGAGCGCGCAGCTTGAACTGAGCAAACCCGCACCGCGACCAGTCGTCCAGAATCGCTAAAACTGCGCAGACCAAATTAGCGGCGATCAGCCGTCATGCCTCCGTTGATTCGTGCGGGAGAACAATTTTCGTTACCGATGCGCATCGCGAGGAGATCGAGCGCTTTATTGTGGTGATGAAAACTATCCGCTTTTGTGAGACTCGAATCTGCTATACGCACTCGCCGCGGAACCGCGCACGGCATGGTCGGCCCCATCCACTTGGCCAGACATCAACGAGGCTATTGCGAATTGCCTCTGCCAGCCTAATTTCGAAGTCACCGTATGTTGCGCCCGAAATCCACAGTTTCTGCCGTTACACCGAAAATCATCTTGCTGCTGCTTTCCTATCTATTCTTGGTGAGCGCGGCGATTTTCGGACTGGTCGGCAGTTACAGAGTGGATGCACTCCGTACAGATTTGGCGAAGGCGAATGCCGCCCGCGATGCGGCTGAACATCGGGAAACAGAACTCAAGACCCGCGAAACTGCTGTGG
Organism: Verrucomicrobiota bacterium; assembly: GCA_003218475.1. Taxonomy (GTDB): domain Bacteria; phylum Verrucomicrobiota; class Verrucomicrobiia; order Chthoniobacterales; family UBA10450; genus Udaeobacter. Next base: position 14,667 of record QHNR01000062.1, read on the forward strand.
CGGGCGCGGAAGCGAAAATCGCGGAGGCAGAAAACAAGGCGAAAAAGGCTCAAACAGAACTCTTGACACTGCAGAGCGAGAAGGCGGAACTGGAACGCGAATTAGACGCCAGCCGAAACGAGATTGCCGCCCTGCGGAAGCCGACTGGAGAAGCACGCCCAGCAGCCAGCCCTTCGCAAAATCCCGACGGCGCGTCAAACCCGGGGCAGCAACCGACAACTTCATCAGGACCGACGGTAGAAATCACACAAGAGCCTGTCGAAGAAGGAACACCTTCCCCGCGACCACAACCGAAGCGAAGCAAAATTGCGCCACGCAAGGCACCACAGGCGGCAAGCACGTCAGAAATCACGTCGTATGCTTCGGCAAAAGCCTTTGCGACGTTCACGCCTCTCCCCAAGTATCCGGCCAGGGAACGTTCGGGCAGCGTTACGGGAATTGGAGTTTGCATTGTGTCGGTCGATCCGGCGAACGGCCGCGTAACCGCAGCTTCAATGGAGCAAAGCACTGGAGACTCAACCTTAGATAAATCCGCGGTCAACGCGTTCCAAAAGTGGCGATTTGAACCTGGGAAGGTCTCGAAGGTTAGAATTCCTATCGAATTTAGCATGCCCAGTGCCTCGCATTAGCTGAGGCGCAGGATTTCCCTAATCGGACACGACCGCGAGTGAAACTGTTTCTGGAGTGCGCGCCACAATCGGCCGCCAGCATAAACCTACCTGCCACCCCGACGATCAAACCGGTCCCGAAATGGCAACGTTTCCGCAACGTGTTCCTTGCTCTCTAACGGGATTCGGATTTCTGACCTAACGTTCTGCTCCGAGAGCCTAACGACTATGTCGACACAACGCGAACAACTGGGAATCAAAAACGAACAGAAAAGACGATGCAATCGAGAGCGACGCACTACGTTCCACAAACTAGCTAGTGCAACCGCTTCAGAAAGGGGGGTGGCAGCTTGAAACGAACAAACGACACCGCAAATGGTCGTTAACAAATAGTAAGCTGCGTAGTCCACAAAAAGAGCATCCGGCATTTGACAATCAGCCGTCGCGCTTCACCGCGTGGCGGCCTTTTGTTTTTCTTGAAATCCGAAGCTGTTATCCCCCCCTACCACTCTCCGAACTCGTCCGCGCGCTCGTGCGTCTTAATCACATTGCCGCTCGATCAGATCGGCTGCGAAGCTCGAAGGGTTGTGGCAACCGCCGAAGGTTCACGCCGCAACAGGGCCATCCTTACCTGATAACCGCCCCTAATCTTCTGCTGTAGCCTCGCCTTCTCCGGAGCAACGCCTTTACTGAGCGAAAATTATTGTCACCGTGGCCATCAACGGGCAAGACAAACTCCAACTTTTTTCGTGCCTTTCCAAACGCCAAGTTATTTATCGGGGCCACTGTCGACCTTTCTCGTTTAGCGGCCCAAGGCGTTTCCAAGTGCTTCTCGTAAACCATGTAATGCTTCCATCTCAGCATACATTTCCGTTCAATTGCCTTCTCGTCACGTCTGCTTCGATCCCTGGCCGAGCAGGTTTAGCTGCATCATGCTGATGTCGCCGCGTTCATCGAGCTGCAGGTTCGTTATCTCGAACACCGGCGCTCCTTCGCCAGAGCTTGAACTCAAGCCCGGCAGCTGTACGCGAACTCGCTTGGAACTTGGATTCAATATAACAGAGGCAACCTCAAACGACGGCGAAAACTGCATCGCGCTGATTTGGAAGGGAGCTCTGACCTTGACACATGCCCGTCCCTGCTCCGAAGGAGTAAGCCAGATAGGCGCGGCCTTGTTAGGTACGAATTGCAAACCTGCGATCGCAAATGACGCCGAACCGCCATCCAAAGGTTTTTGCTGTTGAGAACGAACCACTTGTATTTTGCCAAGCGCGTCCCCTGCGAGTCCAACCTTTGCAATCTCAAAAGCGACTTCCGAATTGCTGGCTAGCTGCGAGTCTTGGAAAGGAAACAGACGCATAGTCACCACCTTAGACGCCGGCCGGACTTGCAAGGCACCGACTTTGAAGGCCGGCGTTAGTTGCACAGAGGCAACCTCGAAGGAGAAAGTCAGTTCAACGGTAGTATGCATGGTGCCGGGAGGAGGTTGTGGCTTCGGCACGGGCGGGGCCGGGGCTTTGGTTATTGGAGCGAGCGGAGTTTGGATTGTTTCAGGCATATTTGCGGGTGTGGCTATTTGCGATGATACGGATTCTGGAACGTATGAGGAGACGTCGTGGACTGCTTCAGTTGTGGAGGGTTCCATCCCGTTAGCGCGCACTTGCGGAATTGCTTGCTCTTGCGCTAACGGTTCGGTCATAGCGGTTGCTGCTGCCGGCTCCATAGAGGGCGTTGCGGCTACCTCAGCGACCACCGCTGACGCACTGGGCTCTTCCGTCGGCGGTGGCACTTCCGGAATTGCTTGCTCTTGCGCTAGCGGTTCGGTCATAGCGGTTGCTGCTGCCCGCTCCATAGAGGGCGTTGCGGCTACCTCAGCGACCGCGGGGATTTCGATCGGCTTTTCTGTTGGCGGCGGCATGTACGCAACGGGTTGGCCTTGGTCGATCGCTGCGAACTGGGGCTCCTGGGCCGGCTCAACGACCGGTGTCACAATTGTCTCAGCCACTGCACGGGTTTGATCGGGCTCTGCCGCTCGCCTGCTAGTGAACGATGAAAGCGAAGCTTCTGCGGCAATTGAAGCGGCTGGGGCTCCAAGGACCGGTGCAGGCACCCGGTGTATTTTGTGATCCGCTTCTGCGTTTTGAGAAACTGGCGTTTGAGCAACTGTGCCTCCCAAATCCGTCGAACCAAGAGGACCGCCCGATTCTATTAAACGCAAGGCCGTGCGCTCCATCGAAGGCTTCGACGCCGTTAATCGCAGTGAGATCTGGCGCGGCCCGCCAAAAAAACCGTTGTCTGACGAAATGCCCTTTTGCAAGGACAGCGTGCCGAATTTACTGGGATTAGACACGGGCGACCCCATGCGAGATTCGTTAGATAAGTAACTCGGTGCCGTGAACGTGTAGCGTCGACCCTGGGAAACAACCGCTCCAGCTAAAAACAAAATACCGGCTAACAGCAATCCGCCTACGAGCCACGTCCGGTGACTCGTCACAAACCAGGTGATAGAAGTCCCAGAGGCCCATCCGAGTATCTTGGCCAGCGCATTGCCGACCGCTGTCGGCGACGGCCTTACTACAGCTGCAGGCGACTGCTCAGCTTTCCCGGTGGCAACAGCGGCGGCGGCAGCCTCCTCGGAGGGCGAAGCGGCTGCGCCCGGCAATCCTCCTGGAGGAGGGGTTTGGGCTGATTGAGCGCTCGTTCCAGCCGCAAGCTGTTCGCTTGGGGCAGAGACCGCTGGTTGCTTGGCTGTTTCCTCAGCTGTGGCAAGTTGCATCTCCGTGTTTTGCCCCTGCACTGCCGGAGCCAAGGCAAGCGTCTCTCCTTTCGACGCTTCGGCTTGTTTGTTTGCAGCAAACACACGGTCCGGGATCGGACTCGGCTCAACTGCCGGACCGCCCTCTGCCTGCGATGCACCGACGTTTGTTGTGTCGAACGCGAGCTCAGCTGCGCTTGAACCCTCCGGTTTTTGCATCCACCCGACGTCATAAAACGCGTCAGCGAAAACGCTGTTAAGCGCTGGCGAATAAATCTTGTTGGCCGAACTGGTCCAATCCGCGGCCTTCTCCAGGTTATTATGCTTATACTCCCAGGCTGCCTGAGCATAATAAAGCGCTGGTGTATCGCCCGTGAATTGAAACTCCTCCATCATCGCGTGCGCGCGGCTTTCTTTTCCCTCGAGCAAAAGCGTCATGTAAATCTTGAACTTAATAAGCTCCGCCGCCTGATTCTTATCGCCACCTGGAGTTCGCTTGTACAATGTCTCGAAACGCTCCTGCGCCTTTGCATAGTCCTTCTTCTTAAATGGAATTTGCGCGAGGTTGTACTGCGCTTCGCGGAACTTTGGATCAAGCTTGGCCGCCTTCTTAAATGCGGCCTCGGCGTCGTCAAATTGCTGCTGCTGCATCAGAATCTCGCCACGCAAATTAAGCGTTGCCGGCTGGTTCGCGTCAGCCTGATCCGCTTGATCCACTAATTTAAGCGCCGTCGCGAAATCGCGCTGGCGGAGCGCCTGCTGCGATTGCTCAAATTTCGAACGCGCCAAAGCTTTCGTTTTCTCTGTGCGTTCGGCGGCTGTCATTAGTGGCAATGACGGTCGTCCCTCGCCGGCCGGCTTTTCCAGCCATCCGACTTCGTAAAGTGATTCTGCAAAAAGCTTGTTCAGCTGTGGCGAGAAATTCTTCTCTGCTGCGTTGATCCAATCCTTTGCTTCGTTTTGGTTCTTCTGTTGAAGCGCGACGGCTGCCTTCACATAATCAACGGCCGGGGTATCGGGCGAAAGCTCCAACTTTGCCAGAATGGAATCCACCATGTTCCCTTTGCCCTCCATCAGGTACGTCAAAAGAATTTTGTATTGGATCAGCTGCGAAGCTTCCTTTGCCAGATCAGATTCACCGCTGGAGAGCAGTTGCTCGAAACGTTTCCTCGCCTCTGTCCAGTCCTTTTTGAGAAACGGGATTTGCGCCAGGTTGAAGCGCGCATTCCAAAACTTTGGATCGATCCGCGCCGCGTCCTGCAATGCTGTTTCCGCCTGATCGTAGTTGCCTTGTCGCATCAGGATGACGCCGCGCAGATTTTTTGACGCGGCAAGATCAGGTTGCCGCGCATCGACGGCGTCGAGTTGCTTCAACGCTTCCGAAAACTTGTTTGAATCGAACGCCTTATAAGCGGCGCTGTACATCTCCTCCAACTCAGCTTTGGTCGGCGCGACATTGTCCGCCGCAAATGAACTAAACGCCAAGGCGATAACCGCAGTGATCTTCCAGGTTCTCATAAAGTAACGGATTCAAGCCCCGTTCACTGTCCGTGACAAGTGGAAAGTTACACGTCAGGAAGCAATTTTAGGCGCGAGCCTCGGAAGAAAGAGCGATCAATTCAAGTTCCCTACGATCCGCAAACCTTCCAAAGTGAGGTGAGGCCGAACCACGTGGATCTCCGGCAAGCGGCTGGCAATCAGGCGGGCGTAGCCGCCTGTGGCTACGACATAAACCTTTTTGCGCGGAAACTGGTCTGTTTTGATCCGTGTAAGAATTTCCCGAACCAATCCACGATAACCGAATACAGCGCCAGCTTGCATCGCCTCGATTGTTGATTTACCGACCGCGCGTCGTGGCTCTTTCAACGAAATCTTGGGCAAGAGTGCAGTTCGTTGGTAAAGAAAGTTAGTCATCGCTTCCAGTCCCGGTGCAATCACGCCGCCGAGGTAGGTGCGGCGCTCGGAAACTATATCGAAAGTCACCGCTGTGCCAAAATCCACTACGACTGCAGGAAATCCATAAAGTTGCGCAACTGCTGCAGCGTTCGCCAGCCGGTCCGCGCCGATCGATTCTGGTTTGGGATAATCAATTCCTACGCCCAGATTAAGTTTCCAATCCAGCCAGAGCACCTTCGCCCTTTTTTTTGCCGCGTTTGATATCGCAGAGTTTTTTGCGGGCACCACCGAGGAGACGACCACCTTCTCCACATGTCGTTGTGCAAGCAACCCGGCGACGACAGCGCTTGAAAGCTTGCCAGTGGCGATCCGCGCCGAAGCCGAGACCCGCCTCCTCGATGCAAACGCAAACTTTGCGTACGAGTTACTAATATCGATCAACAAATAGTCGGACCTGCGCACTACAAACAGATGCAGACATTGAACCACGCACGCCGTCAAGCATCTGTCCCATAAGGCTCGGATCATGGCGAGTTGGTTTTTTGGATGCTTGCGACCCACTTTTGCACCGCGTACCCTTGCTTCCTTGTGAGAAGATTGGTGCATCGCCCGCGCCGCTTGCGGCGTTCCCCAGCTTTGCGAAACCTCGTCCGCGAAACGCAATTGAGCGTCCATGATTTTGTTCTGCCGCTGTTCGTAAGCGAAAAATTGGATGAACGCCGGCCGATTGGCAGTATGCCGGGAGCTTTTCAGTTGCCTCTAAAACAGATTGCTGATCAAGCGTCCCGTGCTCGAGACCTCGGGCTCCAAGCGGTCCTGCTTTTCGGGATCCCACAAAATAAGGACGAACAGGCTAGCGGCGCTTACTCGGAAAATGGAGTCATTCAAAAAGCGCTGCGATCCATTAAATCAAAGTGTTCGGATCTGGTCACAATCACCGACGTTTGCCTGTGTGAATACATGAGCCATGGCCATTGTGGCGTCACACGCATCGACGGAGACCATTTCCATGTTCTCAACGACGAGAGCGTCGAGCTTTTGGTCAAAACGGCTCTCTCTCACGCGGCAGCGGGTGCAGACATGGTCGCACCGAGCGACATGATGGACGGCCGGATTGGCGCAATTCGCGAGGCGCTTGATGCCGAAGGCTTCGATCAAACTGGGATTATCAGTTATGCGGCCAAGTTTGCTTCATCATTTTACGGACCATTCCGCGAGGCAGCCGAAAGCCCGCCGCAATTTGGCGATCGCCGTTCGTACCAAATGGATTTCGGCAACGCAAATGAAGCCTTGCGCGAGGTGGCCCTGGATATTGATGAAGGTGCGGACATCGTGATGGTAAAACCTGCCTTGCCGTATCTCGATCTCCTATGGCGCGTTCGTGAGCGCTTTGGAAAACCGACTGCCGTTTATCATGTTAGCGGCGAGTATGCGATGGTCAAAAGTGCTGTCGAGAAAGGACTCTTGGATGAGCGCGCCACTGTGCTTGAGATCATGACTGCGCTCAAGCGCGCCGGCGCGGATGTCATTGTCACTTATTGGGCGCGAGAGCTTGCGAAATGGCTGCGAGATTAACAAGCAGCGGTGAAACTGCGCGACATGCCCGGCTAAAGCGACTAGCGTTTCTGTGGGCGCAGGCGCACGGATTCTCCGCATGCGCGATGGAAGTGCGTTTGCCAAAATGCAGGTATCGCGCCGACGTCGCCGGCTATCGACCGCAGCCGAAGCAGATCGGATCGACAGCGGTATTTGAATGCAAACGAGCGCTCTGCGATCTGCGGCGAGACAATTGCCGGAGCCAAGCCGCGCGCGAGCGTCTCAAAGCGATTTGCCAACGTCGTCAGCTTCTCGAAACGCGGCTGCGCACGCACTATCCCAACTTGCGGAATGGCGATTGGCTATTCCCCGAGTTCGATTCCCAGAACTTCAGCGCGATCGGTCACCGCGGGTACCCGCGTCTTATGCGCGAGCTGCGTGCGTTGCAGAATCGCCTCTACGATTGCACCAAGTTCGACAAGTTGATGCGCTACCGCTGCGCGAACTTGTTTTTCCTGGTCTTGCCCGAGCAGTTGTTTCGCGAACCTGAAATCCCGGTCGGCTGGGGCGCGCTCGTGGAATCGAACGAAACACTGACGCTCGCGCGCAAACCGATCTGGCACGACATAGCAGCCGAGAATCGCCTTCGGCTTCTCCAGCGAATCGCCTTGGCCGGAACGCGAGCGCTAAATCAACAGTTGGAAGTCACCTTCGAAGACATTATAGCTTCGCATTATCGGCTTTTCTGATTGTCGGGCCGCATTGCGCCGCCCGTTCCTTGACGGGGGTTGTTAGGGCGATTTCAACTAACCATCGGACCGCCCAAAGGTGTGCGAAAAGCGCCGCAATAAAAAGAACGGTGGAATAGCGTGCAACCTCCATCGAATGAATCACGGAAATACCCAGAACGTCTCCGAAACTCGCGGAGTACAAGAGAACAACAAGTAGCGCCGGCCATTTTAATTGTTCTGAGCTGCCTCGTTTGAGCACGAACCGACCTGCAAGTGGAAGACTAATGAGCAAAATTGCAAGATAACTTCGCGCGCAGCAGACGTGACCTATCCGAGCTAATTTGCTCTGCTGAACAACGACATTACTGGAACAAAGCGTTTGGGTACGCTCTAAAAATGCAGTCCCCGCCGGTATCCTAGAAAGGAGCTCCAACGATCGCGGCTGGGAAAGCGCCACAAGGCTCTTGGTATAAAAGCTCGGGGCTAATCGAAATATCTTGCGTACACTGAATGCGGGACAGTCCGTTGAGTAAAAGACCGCAAGCTGGCGAGCGACTTTTCCGGCGAACGCAAGTGGACGGTGTGCCACGCTGTGCCAGTACCAGTATTTCAAAAATCTTAAAAATCGCTCATCGCCAAGTTGTCGCCGCCACTGATTGAGAAGGGAATCGGCACCAACCTTCAGATAGTCGGGGGCAAATCCGAGAATGGGAAACGCCTTGGGGTAAAGATCATGTGTACGTTGGATCTCCCTCTCTAGATCATCACAGGCAAGTCGTAGCCATTCAGGAGAGTAGATATCTGTCCGGCCGCTTCTTAAGTCAGCAGACATCTGCGCATGAATAATCTTCGCATGGATTACAAAGAGGGTCTCTGGGAGAAACATTTTGGCGATCCGGTCGTTTCGCCTGTGATAATGTTCCGTAAGAGTTAGCGCCACGATGATGGACACGGTGATTCCAAAAAATGCCACCTTCCCAGAGAGATTGCCTTTAGCATTGACTATTAACCAGATTACGGGAGCAACCGCAAAAACCCCCATAAGCGTAAAACTCGGCTTCAGCGAAGCGAGAAGAAAAGCGCTTACCGCGGTTGCAGTTCCATAGACAACCGCCTTGCGTCCGTTCGGTGAGATTACCCGGTAATAAAAGAACTGAACCATTAACCAAATGATCAAGATTTCGAAAAACATGCACACGCCATCGGACCGGATTTGCATTTCGGAGAAAATAGGACCGTATGAAAACAAATAGATGCCGGCGCCTAAAAGCCCGATCGCTTCGTGCGCGACACGGTTCAAACGAGGTTTGGGAAAGAAATCGCCAAGTCTGCTCCAGGTCGCGAGAAATAAACCACCGGCAATCAAGCCGAGGAAGTGTTGCATCACTGAGATTGCCCGAAAATCCGCGCAGATCTGCAAAATCAGATAAATCAAGCCCGGATAGAGGACGTTTAGGCCTTGAATGTGCGCAAAAGTACCGCCGCTCAGCTTCATCAGGGCTGGCAAGAGATATCCGGCATCGGTGTCGGCCAACGGATCTTGCGGCAGTGAAAAGCGCTTCCATGCGGCTGAGAGAATGAGAAAGGCCGCAATAACAAAGTAACTGATCTTCCAAAAGGCGGTCCGGTTTGCTCGAACAAACGATGGAAGATTCCGGTTTTTTCCGAGGGCGGCTTTCAAAAAGGTCTTTGCGAGCAGTACGCGCTCTCCACGCACCTTATAGATCTTGTCAATCGGTCGCGCTTTTTTGAAGAATGGGCACGAGCAAGTTGTGCCCGGTCATCTCTTTTGGTTGCGGCAATCCCAGCAAAAACAAAAGAGTCGGCGCCACGTCGGCCAGGATTCCGTCTTCGCAGCGAAACTTTGCTGCATCTCTGGCGACGTAAACGAAATGCACAAGGTTGCTGGTATGCGCGGTGTTGGGTGAGCCATCCGCGTTGCGCATCTGCTCGCAATTTCCGTGATCGGCAGTGATCAGGCATTTGCCGTCCAGCTCGAGAAGTTTTGGGATAATTCGCGCTATGCATTTATCCACGGTTTCGACGGCCTTGATTCCCGCCTCAACCACGCCGGTGTGGCCGACCATGTCGGGATTGGCGAAGTTTAGGACGATCAGATCGTAATTCGCCATGAGCGCGAGCACTTCATCGGTGACCTCAAAGGCACTCATCTCCGGTTTCAAGTCGTAGGTAGCGACTTTTGGCGATGGAATCAGTTTGCGGTCTTCGCCAGGAAACGGTTTCTCGATTCCGCCATTGAAAAAGTAAGTCACATGTGCGTATTTCTCCGTCTCCGCGATGCGCAGTTGCGAATTGCCGGCAGCGCTGACGACCTCAGCCAGGATCTCGTGAAGCTCTTGCTGCGGAAAAACGAACGGCGAAGGAAAGCGGACGTCGTATTGCGTCAGGCTGACAAAATGAACCTGCGGCCACACCTCGCGGTCGAAGCCGTCGAAATCCTTCAGCAAAAAGGCTTGCGATAATTGCCTCGCCCGATCGGCGCGGAAGTTGAAAAACAAAACTGAGTCGCCATCGCGCACCCGCTGCTCGTTTGGGTGGGAGAAAATCAGCGGCGGCATAAACTCATCAGTCTTGCCAAGTGAGTATTGTCGCTCAACC
>QHNR01000065.1:0-3027 GCA_003218475.1 Verrucomicrobiota bacterium
GCGCTGGCTCCAAATGATGCGCTTGTCATCCACGAGGGCGATCGCGACCGCGGAGGCGCCCTGATTGATGAGCTCTTGGGCAGCGGTCTGCCCTTCCTGAATCGCAGCATCGTAGGTAGGCTGCGACGAGTTCGAACCGCAGGAGGCAACAAGGAATGTCGTCAAGGAGGCAAGGAAGAATGTCGTCACGCTGGCAGCGGCTGTGACACGACGCAGAATCTCACTCACCTTCGCCCTCGCCTCGTAGATTGGGGAGACACGTGCCATCGCGCGATGGATTAGAACTTGTGGAATGGGTGTTTTCGTATTCGGGGAGTTTGGGAGAAATCTCGCCTGCTTGTCGAGACCATTCGCCGCAAGCGCAGATCGCCCGAGCAATCGCGAGGAGCGCTCATTGCGCTTCGAGACGCCCCACAATACTGGTAACGAGCAGCGCGGAGTTCTGGGCAGCGCTCTTCTCGAAGAGGAGTACGTTCTCCGGTGCCTTAGCGCCCGCGCTATCACTGAGGCTGCGCAGGATCAGGCACGGCACGCGTCGCTGCCAGCAGATCTGCGCCACCGCTGCGCCTTCCATCTCGGTCGCGTCGGCTTTGAACTCTTTGCGCAGTGCGTCCTTCTTGGCGGACGAGGCCACAAACGCATCTCCTGTCACGATCACCCCCGTGACGACCCGCGGGGTCCTCTCGCCTGAGGTCGTCTTCACGGGCGCGAGCTTGAGGTCCAATGCAGCCTTTTCAGCCACGGCCAGCAGGCCCGCGTCGGCTGGAAAGAAGAGGGGGTTCGGCTTGCCGGTGAACGGGTCCACCGTCCGGCCGACGCGAAACCCTTCCGGGGTCCACTCTCCGTAATCATGGTACGCAGTCTTGGCGCCGATCACGACATCGCCGGGGTGGAGCTCTGGGTTGAGGCCTCCAGCGATCCCGGTGAAGAGGACGTGGGTCGGCTGGAACTGCTCGACAAGTACAGTAGCCGCCATGGCTGCATTCACTTTCCCCATTCCCGAGTGGGTCAGCACAACCCTTCTGTCTTTCAAGCTCCCGGTCGTGAACCGGATCCCCTGGACGGTCATTTCCGTCTTGTCGGTGAGTTCCTGGCCCAGCGTCTCGATTTCCAGGGTCATTGCACTTAGGATGCCTATGATACGCGTGGTGGGAGCTGGCCGAGGGGTATTACCCACCTGGGCGACGCTTGCCGCCGAGAGTAATAGGAGGAGGAAGGAGAAAACGCAAAGCGATCTGAGCATCGGTCTCATAGTTGCTTCTTATTTCCTGGCGCCCGTGAACGACAATTTCCGCCTAGCGCTAATCGCCCTGCCAAAGCCTTCCTCGCCCAAGGAGCGCTGATCGTCGCCACATGAGCAACATTCATTCATCAAGCAAGAACTTGCGCGTTTCTCGAACGACCAACGCTTCGTCTACTATAAACACGTAGTGGTTAGTGTCATGCAATTCGATGATTCGCGAGTTCTTCACGCCTGAGCGGAAACGCTGGATTGCGCTTTCTATCCACTTCGCGAGCGACTCTATGTTGCGATTGAATTCCTCTTGTTTGGCAGGGTCCAGATACCAGCAGGAGGGCAAACGGTATTGAGGAAGAGTAAGAAGTAAGAAAGGTGTAAAGGCCAATCGCAGAGTCGGAAAGTGATCGAAATTGAGGTAAGCTATCACGATGAGTACCCGCGAACCCCTCGTCCGCAACATCTCTGACACTGCGCTCCTCGCGGCCATTTACCGCGCCCGCGAAACGGAACGGCCCGATGCCGTTTTCCGCGATCCGTTCGCAAGGCGCCTCGCAGGCGAGCGCGGCGACCAGATCGCGAAATCCATGCCTTTCAGCGAGCGCGCAACGTGGGCCTGGATCACGCGCACTTATGCATACGACGAATTCATCAAGCAGCAGGTCAGGGAGGGCGTCGACGTGATCGTCAACCTGGCTGCCGGCCTCGACGCGCGTCCCCATCGAATGAATTTGCCAGCATCGCTTCATTGGATCGAAGTCGATCTACCGGGAATCCTCGATTATAAAGAGGAGATTCTTCGTGGCGAGAAGCCGGCCTGCATCCTCGATCGCGCGCGCCTCGATTTGTCCGATGTCGCTGCGCGCCGCCAGCTTTTCGCCGCGCTCGGTGGTACCGCGAAGAACGTCCTCATCATTACGGAAGGATTGCTGATTTACTTCTCGCGCGACGAGGTCGCGTCTCTAGCGCAGGACCTCGCGGCCGAACCCACTTTCCGTCACTGGATCATCGATATTGTGTCGCCTGGCTTGCTGAAGATGCTGCAGAAAGGCATGGGCGAGCAAATCAGGGAAGGCAAGGCGGAGTTCAAGTTTGCGCCGGAGGAGGGTCCCAGGTTCTTCACGGCGCATGGATGGGACGTGGTCGACGTTCGCTCAATGTTAAAGACTGCCGCGCGACTAAAGCGTCTCACTCTTTGGATGCGCCTTCTCTCTTTTTTGCCCGATTCGCAGGGCAGACAAGGCTCCCGCCCGTGGTCCGGCATCTGCCTGCTCCGCAATCAATCCGCTGCGCACACCAGCGCCTAGTGACGCGGCTTGAGATTCTCACGCGCTTCTTCCAATGTGACGCCTTGTGCGCTCGCACGAGCAATTCCTCCACAAATGCGGTGATCGAATTATCTAAAACAACCTTCTAGTCGGTTTGGCGTCGGTTCGCGCCCTGCCGCGCCGTAGCTGAGCGAAGCTGGTTGTTTCGTGGGCTCAAGTTCAATCAAAGTCCGTTTCGGCGACGCCGCCGAAACCAAGTCGCCGCGGCGACTGCTCCCCAGAATTATTTCCCGGAGGCAACCAGTTTCTGAAAGCGCGGATCCTTACGTAATGGTTCAAACCTTGGATCCAGCCGGAGCAACCCGCCGCGGCGGGTAAGCTCCGGAGTGAGCGGTGGATTCGCGGCCAGAACGCCTTCAGCGTGTTTCCGTAATCGGCGTACGGGACGGCCTTTCAGATGGCGCAGGACTCGTCGCTAGATTCTTCTTTATCAGGTACCAAACCATTATCGCGAGCAAGAGG
>QHNR01000065.1:3188-13055 GCA_003218475.1 Verrucomicrobiota bacterium
CAGTCGCAGATTCAACATATGCGACGTAGCATGGCAAACTCTATTTTGACCCAGACGAGGCGGCAAGTTTTTGAAAGCGCGGGTTTTTGCCCGCCACGGCGGGTAAACTTCGTTTGGTAGACGATGTTCTCAATAAGCGGCAGTTAAATCCACGTAAGGCACTTTCATTCATCGAGCAAGAACTTGCGGGTTTCTCGAACGACCAGTGCTTCGTCTACTATGAATACGTAGTGGTTGGTGTCATGCAGTTCCATGACTCGCGAGTTCTTCACGCCTGAGCGGAATCGCTGGATTGCGCCTTCTATCCACTTGGCGAGCGAGTCGATATTGCGATTGAATTCCTCCTGCTTGCCAGGATCCAGATACCAGTAGTAGGGCAAACGGTATTGAGGTGTGATTTTATTGAAAATGCCGAGCGCAGGAGTTTGGATACGATCGTAATCAGCCGGCTGTAAACTTTCATAGATCTTCTTGGAAATTTCAGAAGGCGTAATCGCTCCAATAACTCTGCCCGAGGCGTCCGTCCGGATAATGTTACAATACGCTGCGAGCGGCTTTCGGTATCCATCGGAACGTGCACTGGCTGCGGCGAAACGCTGCACCGATTCCAGGTCCGCTGCAGTAAGCTCTGGGGACGGCGGCGGTTGAGGGAGACTTATCCAGCCACCCGACCCGATATCTAAAGCATCCAGGTAAACAAGTTTCTTGACGCGATTCGGATAGACTGCGCTGATCTTGTTCAGTTCCGTTCCGGAAACGGAGTGCCCGACAAATACGGCATTGTGTATGTTCAGCTTGTCGAGGACTGTGATGTCGTCGCGCGCTCTGGTGTCAATGTCATAGCCGTGTGCAGGCCGGCTTGAGCGCCCGAAACCTCGACGCGTGATGCCGATGACATGGAAACGATCGTTAAACTGGTAGGCAAACTCATCGAACACGTGTGCGGTGTCTCCCATCCCAGTGAGCAAAATCAAAGTCTGGCCTGTGCCGCCCCAATCCAAGACCTCAAGCTGCACACCGGGCTCGACCGTGACGAAGCTGACTTTATGTCCGGAAATATCGCACCTGCAGACATTGTTCACATTGCGGCCAAGTAGTGCCCAGACCACAAGGCTACCCAGAATGCCCAGCGCGATCAGGAGCCAAACCTTCCATTTTCGCATGAGTAACTCGGCGTCTTTAGGGCCTAGCAAGAAAGAGACAAGCCACCCAGCACTTTGAGAATTGACGTGCGCACAAATTCAAAGTTTATAACAAAGTGCTGGGTTAGCTGCATCATCTGGTTGGGTCTTGACCGGCTTCATCACGAGCGTGCAGCTCGTCCCGCCGTCTGCGGCGCACCATTTTGAACCCCGACAATCTCATGAAGGGTGTACGTGCCAGTCTTACCTGGAAGATTTACGTCGATAGATCTTCCAACATGAACATAATCCCAAACTTCACGAAGTGCAGCCTCTCTTACCAAAAACTCTGTCTTGGCTTTCTTATTCGCCCGCTCAACCCGGCTCGCAATGTTTACCGCGTCTCCAATAGCAGTGATTCGCTCTTGCAGGCCACCTCCCAGAGTGCCAACGACGGCTTGGCCAAAGTGTAAACCGATCCCAATTCTAAAAGTGCGTTTGAATAATCGCTTGACATACGGTTGTAGATCCTCTTTTACGCATCGGAGCATATCAAGACCAGCGAGAACAGCCTGGAGACACGCAAATTTCGACCTCTCAACGCCAAAAAGCGCCAGTAAACCATCGCCGGTGTAACAGGCCACATGGCCGCCGTGATCAATGACAGCCTTATCCATATGGTGATAGAAGCGCCTTAGAACGTGAATCACATCGAACGGAGGAACGGAATCGGCAAACCCTGTTGAATTTCGTATATCGACGAAGAGAATGGCCATCTGCCGCTCTTCACCTACCGACCCATGGGTTGTTGTGTCCTTCCTTTGGTCCGTTAGTCCGGCGTCGTTCGCGTCCAGGATGAGTCGTCGCACCGCCACGTTCCCTAGGATAGTGGTCTGGCAGGCTAGACGGACTCTTTCGGCGAAATGCAGCTGCGCCGCAAGCGCCTGTTCTTTCTCATTCCGCGGGCAACAGAACTCCAAACCGTTAAGAATGAGTACACGGCACGTCGAACACCGCGCGTTTCCACGGCATTCATTTGTATGAGAAATCCCTGCTCGTAAGGATGCGGAGAGAATACTCTCTGATATGGAAGCCTCAACGGTTCGCCCGTCGGGTAGGAATAGGATTTGAGGCATAGCTTGATGCTAGAACGCAATGTGCGCTGCCATCGAGCGAAAACATATGAAATCGCGTCGCAGATACCGGCTCTCCTGTGATGATGGCCGTGGCCACAGTGGCCACAGGGCTGAGAACGCCGGCTGGTCTGGTGCCCTGAGCTCCAGCACCATGATGGTCACGATCACAGCGAAGACCGCGTCTGAATATGCAGCCAGCCGATGCGCTGTTACCTCTTCACCGATCGTGCGCGCTCCTTCGACGAACGAGTTACTTCGAGTGAGTTCATTGTCAAGGCCGGTCTCCCCGGTTAAGTTTGTTCATGGGCCCTGTCACCTTCCGCAAGGTCGATATCGACGGCATCAAGGTCTTCTATCGAGAGGCTGGGCCGAAGGACGCGCCGACGATCCTGTTGCTGCATGGCTTTCCGACCGCCGGCCACATGTTCCGCGATCTCATCCCGCAACTCGCAGACCGCTTTCGTCTCATCGCTCCCGACCTGCCGGGCTTTGGGCAGTCCGACATGCCGACGCGCAACGCCTTTACCTACACGTTCGAGAATATTGCGAACGTCATCGATAGGTTTACCGAAGTGATCGGCCTCCATCACTTCGCGATGTACGTCTTCGACTATGGCGCACCTGTCGGGTTCCGTCTCGCTGTTCGGCATCCGGATCGCGTCACCGCCCTCATCTCCCAAAACGGCAACGCATACGAGGAAGGGTTGAGCGCCGGCTGGAACCCCATTCGGGCCTATTGGCAAGAGCCGTCGCAGGTCAACCGAGAAACGCTCCGCAGCTTCCTTGCTCCTGAGACGACGCGCTGGCAGTACACGCAGGGTGTACCGGATGTGACCGCGGTTTCTCCGGACGGATATTCCCTCGACAACTTCTATTTAGCCCGCCCCGGTGCCGACGAGATCCAGTTGGACCTGTTCGGCGACTACAAGAGCAACGTCGCCCTTTACCCGACCTTCCAAAATTACTTCCGTGCGCATAAGCCGCGCTTCCTGGCGGTGTGGGGAAAGAACGATCCCTTCTTCCTGCCGGCAGGGGCCGAGGCGTTCCAACGCGACATTCCCGGTGCGATGGTGCATTTCTTCGACACGGGCCACTTCGCCCTAGAGACCCATGCTACGGAGATCGCGGCAATGATCCGCGACTTCTTCACACACTGAGTCTGGGATCCGACGCAACGGCTCGGCTCGCGCTGGCGATTACTTTGGAACAAACTACGCGTGCGGATCTCGCACCTGCCACTGGCTTACTGGTTAGACGCTGTTTTCGGACACTTCTATCTCAACAATATCCCCATCCCTTAACTTGTACGTATCACGAAGATTAACGTCTGTGGCGATCTCAAGGATCCTTTCAGGCGGATCTCCATGCTTGCCGGTGTCGGTGTCAGGCCGAAGGATGAATGCTTTGCGACCGACGATCTTGCAGGGCATGATGCTGACCGAAACTCGACCACCGTACTCTTCCTTCTCCAGTCGCAGTGCGCTGGTAGGCGTCGGATAGCTCCCACTGGTCAAGTGGACGTTCAATGTGCCCGGAAACAGGCGCATGCCGGTCTTCCGAGTGTAATATGGTTCTAATTTGTCGAGCCAATAAGAGAAGTTGCCCACCCCCGTCCTAATCTCACCGCGAAGTATCGGATGCATTTTGCTTTGTCACCTCTAAGGACAAATGGATGGAATTTTTTCGCAATATCTTCGGAATTATTCCGTCTGTCAGGTCGTGTCGCTCGCGAGCGTTTGCTGAAAGCGGAGTCATTTAGAAATTCTTTAGCAGGAAGTGCGGGCTCGCAGCAGTAAAAACTCACGGCTCTTCCAGAATTTGGCAGTGTGGTCAATCAGTTGGGTCTTCAGACGGATGGTACGCAAAGTACGCTCAACGCGGTCGGCCTCTCCCTTCGAAAGGGAGAGGAGAAGGGTGAGGGTTTATTCAGCCAAATGATACCCATCGGGCTCAGAGCCCTCACCTTAGTCCTCTCCCCTTGTTCAAGGGGAGAGGCGACAGAACGCCTAATATGAATCAAGCCCGAGATAGGTTCACAGAGCACACAACGCACATGAATTCGGTCGTGTTGTTAAAGGCTGAAGGGCCCATCCGTGTGTTGCGATTCAGTTGATTCTTTCATTTTGCCTTAATCGCCAAAGCTGACAATCAACGAACACCGGTCCAGAATTTG
The DNA here is from genome assembly GCA_003218475.1 of Verrucomicrobiota bacterium. Classification (GTDB taxonomy): domain Bacteria; phylum Verrucomicrobiota; class Verrucomicrobiia; order Chthoniobacterales; family UBA10450; genus Udaeobacter. The sequence continues at coordinate 7,619 of QHNR01000065.1, forward strand.
CGCCGGCTGGCAATGAGTTTCATCCGAAGGATCCACGATCGCCCCGGAATGCGCGAGTCACGCTGTTCCTGGCGATTTCGGGTTTTCAGCGACTCTGATCTATGATCTCCGAAATCACAACTATAGCCGCGGCCGCGTCAGCGCGCGGTGAATCCGCCGTCGACTAACAAACTGTGTCCCGTCACAAAAGACGACTTGTCGGAACAGAGCCACAGAACGGCTTCGGCCACTTCCTCTACTCGGCCGATCCGTCCGATGGGATGAAATGCGGTAAGATCATCCTTTTTCATGTTCATGCCATCGGTGAGGCGATCGACCATCTCGGTGTCGATCACGGCCGGATTGACCGCATTGATGCGAATCCCTTGGGCGGAGTATTCCAACGCAGCGGTTTTCGTCAGACCGATGACTGCATGTTTCGACGCAACATAGATACCAATTCCTGGGAACCCGATTATGCCTGCGACGGATGCGCAGTTCACAATGGCGCCGCCGCCTTGCTCCAACATCCGAGGGATTTCGTACTTCATCGAGAGCCAGACGCCTTTGACATTAATGCCCATCACCGCATCGAAGTTAGCTTCAGTCTGATCGACGAGAGTAGGTTTCGTGTCGCCTTCGGTGCCGGCGTTGTTGAAGGCCACATCCAACCGGCCATATTCTGCAATCGCGTGGTTCACCAGCGCTTCGATCTCAGCCGCATTTAAAACGTCCGTCCGCTGAAAACTGGCTGTCCCGCCGGCGTCACGGATCATGGAGACTGTTTCCTCGCCGCGCTGAACATTGCGATTACCGATGACGACTTGCGCCCCTTCGCGAGCAAACGCCAGCGCTGTGGCACGGCCGATTCCTGATCCTCCACCGGTTACCAGCGCAACCTTTCCGTCAAATTCTTTCATGATGTGTTCTCGTGTTTGGAAAGTGAGTTGATGCCAGTGCGGCTCGCACCGCGGGTTGTCAGAATGGCTAGTACACTCTACGCAACTTGCGCGGTTCTCGTCATCCTTTTCTGACTTCGCTGAAAAGATCGCGACAACCCGATTACTAGCTACCAACGTGAAATTGCCTGCTGGTGAAGCTTTCGATGGTTGCGTTGTTTCTTGAGAATATCATTTCAAAGAGCAACGGTAGGAGGTGGCTGTGTCTGACAAGAAGTCCCGCCCAAAGGGGCGGCGCCGGCGTTCGATCATTGCATTCGAAATGATTCTGCTTGATCGGACGTCAGCTGAACCGCTTCATCAGCAACTTTACCGCCAAATTCGCGACGAACTCAGATCGGGGAACTTCAGCGACAGTTCTGCTCGACTCCCCTCCTCTCGGGCGCTGGCGGCTGACCTGGGGATAGCAAGGCTGACTGTAAATCTTGCGTTCTCCAAACTTCACGCTGAAGGCTATCTTCAATCAAAAGCCGGATCAGGGACGTTCGTCGCGGATCCTCTTCCCGACACTTTCCTGAGCGCACGGAGATCAGAGGACCATCCCCGGACAAAACTTCCGGTTCACATTTCTCATCGAGTGCGGAGACTTCCGGATCAGCGTGTTGGAAAGGAGTTTGATCTCGGAGCGACCAATGCCGGACCAGGCGTCGCGCTAACCCCAAGCATTCCCGCGGTCGATGAATTTCCCATCGATGTGTGGGAGCGACTCAGGGCGCAGGTTCTTGCGAAAAAAGGAGCCCACTTATTGCGCTACGCTTCCAACCGTGGCGACGCCGACCTGCGCAAGGCGATAGCAGCCTATTTGTGCGATTTTAGAGCAGCGCAGTGTCATCCGGATCAGATCGTAATCGTCGGCGGAATGCAGCAGGCGATGCTGATCAGCGCAATGGCGTTGGTAAATCCGGGCCAGGCTGCGTGGATTGAAGATCCCGGTTTTCACCAGGCTCTAAGGGTCTTTGCTTTCGTCGGCGCTAAAGTAGTGCCAAAGCCGATCGATCATGAAGGAATGGTGATCGCGCGGTCGCGAAAAGAACCTTTGCCGAAAATCATCTACGTAACGCCTTCACATCAATTTCCCCTTGGGATGACAATGAGTTTTGAGCGCAGGACTGCCTTGCTCGATCTCGCTCGTGCTCACGACGCATTTATTTTCGAAGACGACTACGACTCGGAGTTCCGCTTTACCGGGCCGCCCTTGCCTTGCTTGCAGGGACTCGACAACTCCGGCCGGGTCATCTACGCCGGAACGATGAGTAAGATTCTCTATCCCTCTTTACGCCTGGGCTACATCGTCGCGCCAGAGGCGTTGGTAGACTCGATGGTCAAGATCCGAAGCGTGATGGATCAACACTCGCCACCGATTGACCAGGCAACCCTTGCTCGGTTCATAACGGAGGGATTCTTTTTAAGCCACATCAGGCGGATGCGGAAATTATATTCAGAGCGAAGAGATTTCTTCGTTGAACAGTTCCATAACTTGCTGGGTGATCGTTTCACTCTGCAGACTCAGGAAGCAGGATTGAACTTCGTCGCCTGGCTGAAGCGCGAGGAAGACTTCCCAAGGATCAAGCGTGTGACGCTTGAGATCGGAGTCAGGCCAGTACCTCTATCGACGTTTTGCATCCAAGCGAAGCTAAAACCGGCGTTTCTCTTTGGTTTTGCCGCCTGGACCCGGGCACAAATTCGAGAGAGCCTTCTCAAACTCGCTTCCTCACTCAGGTAAAGAAAGTTTTCAAAAGCTGTCTTATAAATGGCTGGCATGCGAGCCGCTACGCTTCCACAAAAAAAGCTGCACGATCCCGCGAGGGACCGTGCAGCTTTTATTTGTGATTTCGCGTGCCTGTCGATTCAGTCTAAAACGACTACGTGATCAACCATACGCAAATCGCCCATGTTTGCGTAGTAAACACGCACCCGGGTGCCAGGTTTGATCCCGGTCTGGATGACTTCGCCCAGCCTGTTCACAACGTGACCAGGCCCGTTGAGAACATAACGGCCCGGTTTGTTCGAGTTATCCTCGCGAACGACGAGCGTTTTGGCGGGCTGATAACTGGCGGCCGCGCCGTCCTCAATCGCCGATGGGATGATCGTTCCCGTTACCGTTATTTGTTCTGTGGTCTTTGTACCCTTCGAACCTGGCTGTGCAAATGCCAGCAGCGCAATCAGCGTGCAGGCAATAGTAACAATTGTTTTCTTCATCATAACGCCTCCTATGTTTTACTGAACAAAGTTCTGGAGCTTGTGTGGCTTGGACAAGAGCCACTTGGTGTTTTTGGCACAGACCAGTTTCGCCTTTGGTGCGGAGCGCGAACGGGTCGCTAGCGCGTCTGTTCGAATCACGTCAAATTCGGATTGAGCGAACTTGAGCAGTTCATTTGGCGCGCACTGTAGGAAGTCTGTGTCAGACGCCGGGGTTGGTGCAGGCCGCCATCGGCGAATGCTATTTTGGCGCGGAGGCGGCAACCAGTTTCTGGAAGCGCGGATTGTTGCGCAGTGAATCAAACATTGGGTCCAGCCGGAGCAAGGCGGGAGTGAGCGGCGGGTTCGCGGCCAAAGGCGCTTCGTACGGCATCGAAAGCAGCTTTTCTAGCATGGAGATGGAGCGGTCGCTTTGGCCGATGCGCGCCGCTACTCGGGCGAGAATGTCGAGCGGCCTGGGACCAGTGAGCGCGTCCTTGTCGGTCGGAAACATTGCGATCGCGCGCTCGGCCAAAGTCAGTGCAGCAGCATTGTCACCAAGACCCATGTTTGTAAGCGCGAGGTCTCCCAGCAGAACAAAATTTTCAGGCTGTTCCTTGAGGAAAGGCTCCAGTTCGCTTCGGGCCTGACTCCAACTTTCGCGGGCGCCGGCATGGTCGCCGGCAACTTCCTGTGCCCAGCCTAACCAAAAGCGCAGTTCGCCATTGTAATAACCCAATGCCTGATCGGGCTTGGCTAATATTTCCTTTAGCTGAGCAATGACCGATGCGGGACGGGACTCCAGGATTGCCTGGTAAACTTGTGTTTCCAACGCGTTGGCGTAGTCGGCCCCGAGGCGGAGTGGAGCCAGAAGTGCCGAAGCGCGCGGCAGGTCGCCTTCCGCTTGTGCAATTCGAGCCTTTAACACAAGTGTATCTATGTCGTCCGGTGTGATATTGAGAATCTGCTCAAGCTTACCCAGAGCTTCCGGGAAATGACGAAGGCAGACATAGGAACGCGCATGTTGAGAGAGCAGGCTAACATTGCGTGGGTCGAGCTTCTCGGCTTCGTTGAAGTACGCCTCACTCCTGTCCCAGTTGCCTCGCCTGCGTTCGACATAAGCCAGAGATTGAGGGATGCGGCTGTTATTTGGCAGGAGGCGATATGCTTGCTCAAAATAATCCACCGCGGTGTCGTAGTCTTTCAGGCAGGCGTACTGATAAAGACCCTTAGCTAACACCGCCTCACCAAGATTGGGTTGGAGAGTAAGAGCGGTTTCGGCCGCTTCCCTCGCTTCGTCGCGGAGGCCGACGGTTGGTTGAAGACTTTGTGTGAGGTAGCCACTCGAATCGACCGAAGACAGCAGTGCCCAACCCAGCGCAAACTTCGGGTCCAACCGCACTGCTTCTTTCAAGTATTTTTGCGCAGCGAAGGAGGTCGCCGGTGTGAACCCGGTTTTTAGCGTGTAAGCCAAGCCGCGCAGGTAGGCATCGTATGCCTGAGGATTATTGCTAGGTTTGGCCGCGATGACTTCCTGTTCCTGGCCGGTGAGTTTGGCTTGTAACTGATCGGCGATGGCTTTGGCCACTTCACTCTCGACTGAAAATATGTCGGTCAGCTTGCGATCAAACGTCTCTGACCAAAGGTGAGAATCGTTGGTTGCCTTGATCAGCTGCACGTTCACCCGCACGGCGTCGGCGCTCTTCTGCACACTTCCTTCCACAATATGAGCAACGCCGAGTTGCTTCGCGATCTCGCGCAGGTTTTCCGGGGTGCTTTTGTAATGCTGCGTAGAAGTTCGTGAGATTACCGTCAGATCGGCGATCTTGGATAACCGTGTCAGGATTTCGTCCTGTATTCCCTCGGCAAAATAAGCGTTCTCCTGATCGCTGCTTAAGTTTTCGAAGGGCAGGACTGCGATTGACCGTTCGATCGGGGTGAAGGATCGCGTGCGTTGGTAGAACCAGGTTCCCAGCGGAATCGCTACGATTGCAAACGTCAATGCGGCGCCTGCCATCGCCAATTGCCTCCGTCGCGAGCGGGTTTCAGGGTTAAAACGTGCGTAGCAACTGTGAACAGCAGAAAGTAACTCACGTGCCGTTTGCGGTCGGTCCTTCGGATCCGGGGCCAGCATCGATTTCAGCAGCGCAATAACCTGCCCCGGGAGGTGCACATTCCTGAGCTGTTCCAACGGTAACTCACTAGTTTGCTTCGAGCGGATTTCTTCCATCGTACGTCCGACAAAAGGCGTCCGACCAGTGAGTAGATACCAAAACGTCACTCCCAGTGAGTAGATGTCGGAACGCGTATCAATCGGCAAT
>QHNR01000195.1 GCA_003218475.1 Verrucomicrobiota bacterium
ATCATCTTCTGCACGTAATGCAGGTTGAACCATCGGCACACCAGCGGCTCGCTCAGAGCATTTGGGTGCGATTCTTCGAGCGTGGCCTCAAAGATTTTCTTCCATCCGCCAAATCGGCGCAGCGAAGTCTTGATCACCTCGCCGCAGAGACAAACCGGAACGTCGCTTTCCTCACGCGGAAACTGCGGGAACTCTGCGCGATCTTCGTGGCGCCGCGGAAAATGAGTAAGCAAATCTTCCACTGTCTCAATCCCGAGACGCCGCAGTGCGAGGATTTTCGGGCGTGGAATCCAACTTAATTCCTCGAGTGACTGCGAAACCGTAAGGCTCGCGTGAGGTGATTTCGAAGTCGTTTGTGATCCAAGATCGGTGATCTGTGATCGATTAGGTGATTTCACGCTGTTCACTGTTCACCGATCACTAATCACCCTCGCAGCGTTCCGCCGCTCGCAGCGCTTCGATGTGCATGGCAACTAATGTCTCACCCCCATACTCATCCGCACAAATTCGGAATGCGATATCCCACGGCGGCGGCGGCAACTGATTTGCCATCCCGTCAAAATAAACGGCGCGGCGATGGCGATCACCCTGACGCAGACGAAAGATAAGATGTTTTTCCTTTACGACGCGCGGCGGCACGACTGGCTCGACTTCACGCGCAAAGAAAAGCGGCTGCGGATTTCCATTTCCAAACGGCTGCAACATTTCGTGCCAGCGTAGAAATTCAACATCGATCTCGGTGAACGGAAGCTCGTGATCCAGTCGAATGCAGGGTTGCAGAGCTTCGTGGGAAAGAAGTTCGCGCGCAGTGCTCCGGAATGCTTCGGCAAAACGATCGAAATTTTCCTCGCACAGTGCCAACCCGGCCGCCATCTCGTGTCCGCCATATTTGTCGAGGCTGGCCGCGCACCGATTCAGCGCTTCGACCAAGTTCAATCCGTCGATGCTTCGTCCACTTCCCTTCCCGATGCCGTTATCATCGAAACCGATCACAATCGCAGGACGATGATATTTTCGAGCAAGGCGTGACGCCACGATGCCAAGCACTCCTGGGTGCCAGCCGCGTGCGCCCGACACAATGGCCGCATCACGCGTGGCATCGAACTCATTATGGATTTTCTCTGTGGCTGCGGCAAAGATTTGCATTTCCACGTCCTGACGTTCACGATTTTGCCGATCCAGCTCCGCTGCGAGCATTGTTGCTTCGCTTTCGTCCTGCGTGAGCAGCAGTCGCAAAGATTTCTCCGCCGTGCTCAAACGTCCCGCAGCGTTTAATCGCGGCCCAAGCCGGTAACCAATGTCATCGGGCAAAATTGGCGGGCGCACTCCGGCGATTTGCATTAATTTCTGCAAGCCGATGCGCGAAGTCCGGGCGATCTCGATTGCGCCGCGCTGCACCAGAACACGGTTCTCGCCATGCAGCGGCACGATGTCTGCGACAGTGCCGAGTGCCACAAGATCGAGCTTTGATTTCAAATCGAATTCGGGCAGCGGCCGCGTCTTCAGCAGCGCGTGACAAAGTTTGAAAACGATCCCCACACTGCAAAGATATTCAAATGGCGAGCCTGAGTGGCGCAGGCAATCCTGCCTGCGAGGATTCGACATGCTGTCAGCTTCGGAGGGGCAGACAGGATTGTCTGCTTCACGAGCGATTTTCGGATTCACAATCGCAACGCAACCCGGCAATTGCGCTTTCGGCTCATGATGATCGAGCACAATCACGTCTACACCGAGCTCATTAAGAACCGCAACTTCATTGACAGAAGAGGTGCCGCAATCAACGGCGATGAGCAATTGCGGCTGATGTTGTTCGAAACAGCGCTCAACACTTTCCCGACTCAAGCCGTAGCCCTCCTCGATGCGCAACGGCAAAAACAGTTCTGGTGTGCCGCTGTAAGCGCGCAACATTTCATTAAGCAACGCCAGCGAAGTCACCCCATCTACATCGTAATCCCCGAAAAGGACGATACGCTCGTGTCGATCCAACGCCGCGAGAATACGAGAAACCGCCGCGTCCATTTGCGGTAGCAAAAACGGGTCGCTCAACGAGCTAAGACGCGGCCGCAAAAAGTTTTCAACTTCCTCCGCTGAATGGAATCCTTTTCGCAAAAGCAATCGCGCGATGCACTCCGACCGGCAAACTTTACTCCACAAAATCGCGCCTCCATTCAACTCCTCAGGCGGCGCTAGAATCCATCGGTGTTGCACCGATCAGTTTATTCGCGGAGAACTTCCTGACAAGACGCTGCGGATCACTTGTATCTCTGGCAATGACTCGAGAAGCAGCAGTTTCTGAACGTTAAACATTCTTAGAAATCCTTTTCCTGGGCTACACGAGAGCGAACCTAAGATCGCGTTTCTGAAGCAAGCCATGCTTGGCGCATAGATTCGCGAATCTTCCCAAGCCTTCCTTTTCTTTTTCTCCAAAGCCGAATCGAAGATGTTCGCGGTAATAGCGGGCGCAGAATTGGTGATCGAATTCTGTTTCGGCTGCGATCAGCCGATCGAGATGGGCGAGATTCTTATCACGCAGAGTGCGAAGGCGGCTTGCGATCGTTTTCGCATCCGCGACTTCGGGGCGAATCAACCACAGCGCGTACACGAACGGAAGGCCGATAAGCTTCCGCCATTGCTCGCCAAGATCCCAAAATTGAAATTCGTCTGCATGTTTTTGACGAAAGCGGATTGCTTGGTCGCCGATGAGAAGTTGCGCCGGAGCAGCAGAACCTGATTTCACCACAGCAGGCGAGACGCCCGCTGGCCCCACAGGCAAGATGCCTGTGCTACGCTGCTTCAAATGTGGATTTAATCCAAGCTCTCCGAGCAGACAACGCAGGAGATTGACCGCAGTCTCCGACGCGGGATCGAGTCCGATCTCGTCGATTTGGGAAATTTCGTCTCGGTGCGCGACCACCACGCTGTAAACCGGTCCGTCAGATGAAATCGAGACGTCATCAAAGATTCGATAAATCGGATTTCGCAGAAATTCGAAACTGGACACGAGCGCAACATCGAGCTCGCCATTCGCCAATCGTTCGCAAAGCGCCGATGGATGATCGAACTCGACCTCGTCTAGCCAGCCGCGAATGAGCGGACGGGCGTTAAGATATTTTACGCAACCGATGCGGAGCATTCGTTGTGGCGGCGCCCGGCCCGCCTCCGCCGTGGACGGGCTCCGCCGTGGCGAGCGGTCGCGCCCTACCATTTACGCGCAAGCGAGCTCTGGCGACGGAGCGGCTGCGAGTCTCTCGCTGGGCTTCGGCAATATATGGCGATAGTGGCTATCGCGCTGGACCGGCTCGCGCCCCGCTTCGCGGATGGCGTGTTCAAGCGCTGCTACGGTTTGTTGCTGCGGCGTGGTGGCGCCGGCCATGTGGAAAATCTTTTCCTCCAGAATTGTGCCGTGTAGATCGTCCACGCCGTAGCTAAGCGAGACCTGCGCGAGAGGCAGTCCCAAGCTGACCCAATAAGCGGTCAGGTGCTCGATGTTGTCGAGGTAAATTCGGCTCACCGCGAGATTGCGAAGTTGTTCAAATGCGGAGGCGCGTTTGATGTGGGCAAGGACCCCGTGGGACTGGGACGGTTCGAAAGCGAACGGAACAAAACCGGTAAAACCCCCGGTCTCATCTTGCAGTTGACGCAGCTGGCGCAAATGATCAGCGCGATGAGCGAGCGTCTCGATGTGACCGTAGAGCATCGTGCAAGTGCTGCGACCGCCCATTGAATGCCAGGTGCGATGCACCTCCAGCCATTCGGCTGCGGTCTCCTTGCCACGGCAGATTTGATCGCGCACAACCGGATCGAAAATTTCGGCGCCACCGCCCGTGATCGAACCGAGACCGGCTTCGCGCAGAGTCTCCAGCGTGTCGCGGATCGGCATGCGAAAGATTCTTTGGGCCAAATGACGAACCTCGATCGCGGTGAATGCTTTGATGTGAAGCTGCGGATCGAGCGCGCGCAGTCGGCGCAAAAGATCGAGATACCATTCTTTTTTCAGGGTAGGATGCAGCCCGCCTACCATATGCACTTCCGTAACCCCGACAGGGAGCGCATCGCTCACTACGCGGACAATTTCGTCAATTGCATATTCAAACGCGTGCGCATCACGCTTTTTGGCGGCGAAAGCACAGAACTGGCAGGACAAGATGCAGATGTTGGAATAATTAATGTAACGATTGTGAATGTAGGTTGCGTAGTTGCCGTTCTTCCGCTCGCGCACCATGTTGGCAATCATTCCAAGAGCGTTAAGATCGTTCGTACCATAGAGACTGAGCGCATCCGACTCCGAGATCCGCTGTTGCGCCTCAACCTTTTCAGCAATCGGTCTGAGTTCTTTCGGGATAAGCTCGTAATGCATGCGCAGGCTGAGGGTCATGCCCTCGGCAGCCAAGCATGCACAGGCCGCTTGTAGCTTGCAACAAAAACCATGGCCACGAATGTGGGTGAAGGTAAGTTTTGGCGAGTTGCCACTTTTCTTGCAAACCTTGTCTTGTGCGAACGTCTAAGTGAGCGATGTCTGGCAACGATCCAGGAAACCAAGGGAGATCGGACGAAGACGCGGACGACGTGCGGCTCATGCGGCTGGTGGGTCGAGGCGATACAGTGGCGTTCGAGAAGCTCGTTGAGAGGCATCAGGCTTTGGTGGCGGGCACGGTGGCCCGCATGCTCGGCAGTAACTCGGACGTGGAAGACATCGCGCAGCAGGTCTTTATTCGAGTCTGGAAAAGCGCGCGCCGATATGTCCCACGCGCCAAATTCACCACGTGGCTGTTGAAAATTACGCGTAATCTCGTTTTCAACGAAATGCGCCGCACCAAGCGGCACGCGCATGTTCCACTTCAGCCGGAACCGGGCGCAGAGGACCCACCTTTGAAGGATGAGATGAATCTCGCACCGGATGCGTCGGTTTTAGAGATGGAGCTTCAGCGAACGATCGAGGAAGCAATCCTGCAACTGCCAGAAACCCAGCGGATGGCGCTGGTGCTGCGCAGGTATGAGCAGCTGAGCTATGAGCAGATTGCAGAGGTCCTCGAGCTGTCCGTTCCCGCTGTAAAAAGCGTACTCTTTCGCGCACGCACAGAACTACGCTCCCGCCTAAGCAAGTATCTCGGTTAGTGCGGGTTCGTGGTTTCATGGCGCGAGTTTCACGTCCAAGGTTCATGAACCTCGCACAGCGATGGGAAAATGCCCAATGACGAATGACGAAACAATGACAAAGACCGAATGAACCAAACTTCGATAATGGGACGAATTCCCGCGCCTTCGGCATTCGGATTTCGTCATTCCTTCGTGCTTTGGCATTCCTGCTTCGTCATTTCTCAGGTTCGATCACCCTGCCCTGGACGCGGCGCATCTGAGTGTGATGCGTCAGCACATGCACGTGCCCATCACTCCCGCGGAAAAATGCGCTCAAAATCCAGCTAACGATGCTGATAACTATCGCGCCCCAGAACGCACTCCAAAAGCTATCCACATGGAATCCGACTACAACGCTCGGCACGACAAGCAGCAACAGGCCGTTTAGGACAAGAATGAAAAAGCCGAGCGTAACGAGAATAAGCGGCGCACTGAGAATCAACAGAAAAGGCCGAACAAACGCGTTGAGGATACCGAGCAAAAGCGAGGCGCCGATCAGCGCCGCGACAGTGTCATAACGGATTCCGTGCATTATTGAGGAGGCAACCATTACGGCAATCGTTGTGGCAGCCCAGCGAAAAACGAAATGTTTCATGCCAACGCGTTTCGCCTAATCTACGCCGCTGTTGACGAAGAGCGAGAAAGCACTTGCGAACCGCCTGATGAACGATAAACGAATTGAAGCCATCAACACCAATCAATCTGTGCCGAAGAAAACGAAAGTTGTCCAAAGTAAAAATCAAGCGCCACCGGAAGCCGGTGGGTCACCTGATGAAATGAAAATCAGGAAAACGCCAGCAACACGCCGGACATCGACCACGCGAAAAACCTCTGGACCCGCTGCCAAAAAGAGCCCGGCTGCGCGGATAGGAAAAGTGTCAATGCCCGCCGCGGCGGGCACGATGACGGAGCTATCGGACGACGCAGTCCGTCTCCGTGCTTACTTCATCTCCGAACGCCGGCGCAGATTTGCGCTGCCGGGTGATGCAGAATCGGATTGGCTCGAAGCGAGGCGACAGCTTCTCTCCGAATTAGGCCCGCGCTGAACCAATGGAAAACGCGATTGTCACTTCAAGGAGCGGCGGTCTCCCAGCCCGCCGTCGCCTTGGCGGAGGCGGGCAGTCCGCCGAATCCAACGCGATTGCCAATCTTAAAGCGGCTCTAAGAGAACGTCTCGCGATCATTCAAGACGAAGAAAGCCGCCGCAATGCAGACGCGCACATGACGCGGCTGCGCACGGTTTCACAAAAGATCGACAGGTTACAAGAGGCGCTTCCGCAGCCAGTTGATTCCCGGCTGGCGCATTATCTGCAGCGCCGCAGCTACGACAAAGCGCTGGAATTTATCGAATCGCTGTAGCGCCCGTCTGCGACCGTCGCATTAAATTCGTCGGACGCTCATAGAACGCCGCTACGGCATCAGAGCCACCAAACTGGTCGGATAGCCTATTGACACAATTTGGCGGCTCCAAAGAGGACATGGCCGAAGCCGATGGGCTCATACTATTCAGTGGCAGCCGAAATCCCAAGCGCCGCGGCTGCTGGCTGAAGCACCTGGTTTGGCTCTGTCTCTTTTAAAGCATCTCTAATGAGGTCCCAAGCTCCGCGATACTGCTCGATTTGCGCTGGTGAAATGTGCAAGCGGACCATTTTGTTTTTGTCGCTATCGTCGATCCAACTCTTGCAAAATTCGTAGATAAACGACGACGGAACCACATAACAATCGGTCAGTGGGGACGCGCTCCCCTTGTCGAAATCCACGAAGACCACGAACAAACCTTTGAGGTTCGCCTTCGCAGCTTTTCTTCCGAGATACCATTGAAGCTGTGTCAACTTTTTTACTTCTTTCCTCTTTCTGGTCCATCGCTTCGCCAAAGCTGTAGTCTTAACCTGAATGGCAATGCTTCGAGCGCCGTCTGAGGAGCTGACCAAGATATCCACATGAGGCGCATTTCCGAACATGCATGAAGCGTGGTAACCGCGCGCCGAAAGTTCACTCATGACGAAGTATGTCCCGGCCGCGCCGAGAAGCTGATGGTCATTGGTGAGGTATGCTCGTGAATTTGGCTGGGCGACCGTGTTCATGTTCCTGCGGAACTACAATTGCAACAAAGAAAGTTTTATCTATTTCGGCTGGTATCCCGGCAACGCTCCGTAAAATGAACGCATCGCCAGGAGCTGTTAGCGCGAGTACAGCTCGACGATGAGCTGTTCGTTGACGATCGGCTGCATCTCTTCACGAGACGGGATGTGCACAACCTTGCCGCTGAGCGCGTCGCGATCGACTGTGAGCCAGTCGGGCACGGGAACAATCTGTGTGAGATCAAGATTCCGTAGCACCAGTTGGCGCGATTTCGGTTTGTCTTTGATCGTGATCTCGTCGCCCGCTTTCACATTGTAGGAAGCAATGTTCACGGTGCGTCCGTTCACGAGTACGTGCCCGTGCGACACAAGCTGGCGCGCGGCGCTGCGCGTATTCGCCAGGCCAAGGCGGTAAACAACGTTGTCGAGACGCGTCTCCAATAGCTGGAGCAGCGTTTCACCTGTCACGCCGCGTTTGCGGAGTGCGCTTTGGAAAATGCGCCGGAACTGACGCTCAAGAAGTCCGTATTGATAGCGCAGCTTCTGTTTTTCACCGAGCGCGATCGCGTAATCGGATTGTTTCCGTCGCGCGCCTCGCGGACCGTGCATCCCCGGCGGATAATTTTTCCGCTCCAGTGCTTTGGACGAACCGAAAATCGGTACACCGTACCGCCGGCTTACTTTTGTTTTGGGTCCTGTGTACCTGGCCATGGGTTCGTTAAAGCGTTGAAGGGTTGAAGCGTTGAAACGTTTTAATCAGACGCGGCGTTGTTTTGGCGGGCGACAACCGTTGTGCGGCACGGGAGTAACATCGCGGATTACAGTGAGATCGAGCCCGATTGCCTGCAAGGCGCGCACGGCGGACTCACGCCCCGCTCCCGGCCCTTTCACCAAAACTTCGACTTCTTTCAGCCCATGGCCCATCGCCTGCCGGGATGCGTCCTGCGCAACCATCTGCGCCGCGTAAGCGGTGCTTTTACGCGAACCCTTGAAGCCGACTTTGCCGGCGCTCGACCACCCAATCACGTTGCCTTTCATGTCGGTGATCGTCACGATGGTATTGTTAAACGTCGAAAGCACATGAGCGATGCCCGAATGAACGTTCTTGCTGCCTTTGGCTTTGACGACCTTTGGCTTCTCGACGTCATCGGCTGAAAGCGAAAGATTCTCGGAAGCTCCCGCCACCGAAGCTGGCTGTTCCTTTTTTTGCTTGGCTGGTTTTTTGGCGGGCTTCGCTGCTGCGTCGGCCTTTGCGGCTGGCACCTTCTCAGCTTCCTGCGACTTTGGAGTTGGGGCCTTCTCAGGTTCCTGCGACTTTGAAGCTTGGGCCTTCTCGTCTTCCTGTGACTTTGAAGCTTGGACCTTCTCTTCTTCCTGCGAAACCGCCGGAGCCGGCGTTAGCTTCGACTCCTCCAATTTCGGTTCTTCGGGAGTTGGATTGGTTGCTTCCTCTGAGTCAGCCATAATTTTTAGTTAGCCGTTAAACTTTACCGGCCTTGGCTTCCGGGTTGCGGATCACGCCTACCGTCTTGCGCGGTCCCTTACGCGTACGGGCATTTGTGGAAGTGCGCTGTCCGCGCACGGGCAAGCCTTTTCGGTGACGGATGCCGCGATAAGAATTAATTGCCTGAAGACGTTTCAAGTTACCCTGCACTTCGCGGCGCAAATCGCCTTCGATCTTGATCTTGTTATTGGTGATTGCGTGAATGATTTCGTTCAACTGCTGCGGCGTAAGATTTTTCGCGCGCAGGTTTGGATCGATGTTGGTCTGCTCGAGAATCCGCCTGGCTGTGCTAAAGCCGATCCCGTAGATGTAAGTGAGCGACGCCTCGATGCGTTTGTCTGCTGGAATTTCGACTCCGAGTAATCTGGGCATGGTGTTTGTTACAAAAGTTGCAAGGTTACAAAGTTAAAACGGTCAATCTTAAATCGCTAAATCGTTAATTGACATCATCCTTGTCTTTGCTTATGGCGCGGGTTTTTGCAGATCACGTGCAATACGTTCTTGCGTTTCACGATCCTGCAACTGGCACAAAGTCTTTTTACTGATGGTCGTACTTTCATAATCTGCGAAATGGGAACGCGGGACGTCTCCGCGTTGTCACTTTTGGCGATAAGTAATTCGCCCCTTCGACAAATCGTAAGGTGAAATCTCTAGCATAACTTTGTCTCCAGGCAAGATCCGAATGAAGTGCAAACGCATTTTCCCGGAGATATGGGCCAGAACGCGATGGCCATTTGCCAACTCAACTCGAAACATGGTGTTGGGCAGCAGCTCGACCACTGTGCCTTCTACTTCAATTGCGTCTTTGCGCGCCATGTCAGAATTTCTGGCTCGTCCTTCGTGATCAAGACGGTGTGCTCGAAATGTGCCGAGGGCATGCCATCCGCCGTGCGCACCGTCCAACCATCGTCGAGCAATCTTACGTCGGACGTCCCGATATTAATCATCGGCTCAATGGCCAGGGTCATGCCTGCTTTTAGCTTCGGGCCGCTACCGCGTTTGCCGTAATTGGGAATTTGCGGTTCCTCGTGCATCTTTCGTCCTACCCCGTGTCCAACAAATTCGCGCACGACCGAAAAGCTAAAGCGTCGCGCCTCATCCTCGATTTCAGCGCAGATGTCGCCGACGCGTCGGCCTTCTCGAGCAACCTTAATTGCACGCGCGAGCGCATTTTCGGTGACGCGCAGCAGCTGATCCGTCCGTTCATCAATGAT
The DNA here is from genome assembly GCA_003218475.1 of Verrucomicrobiota bacterium. Lineage (GTDB taxonomy): Bacteria > Verrucomicrobiota > Verrucomicrobiia > Chthoniobacterales > UBA10450 > Udaeobacter. Next base: position 9,936 of record QHNR01000195.1, read on the forward strand.
TCCGACGGGAACAGTCGTGGCGTTATCCCCTACCCAGCCATCCTGAATTATGCCGATGTCCAGTTTCACAATCTCGCCGTATTGAATGCGCCGTTGGCTGCCGATGCCATGAACCACTTCGTCGTTGAGCGAGATGCAAATATTGCCCGGAAAAACGCGGTGCCCGAGCCGATAGCCGAGAAATGCACTCTTTACATGGGCTTCGTTCATGAAGTCCGCGGCCGCTTCATCGATTTCCTTGGTGGTAATGCCGGGGCGAACCAAGTCGCGAACGCGATCCAAGATGTCGCTCGCCGTGCGACACGCCTGCCGCATCTTCTCGATTTCCCTGGTATTCTTGATCGGGATCATTTCGCGTTCTTCCCTTCAATTAATCGCGAGATATCGCCGAAGACCGCTTCGCGATCCCGGTTACCGTCGATCCGACGCAATACTGACATTTTTGTATAAAAGGAGGCTAGCGGTTCGGTCTTGGTGTGGAACTCCTGCAAGCGCGTTTGCAACACGCCCAAGTCATCGTCGTTGCGGCGC
>QHNR01000063.1:0-1139 GCA_003218475.1 Verrucomicrobiota bacterium
GCCATTCTTCGGGCGAAATCGCCGGCGAGGGCTGGTAATTCTCATGCTTGATCAATTGTCCTGTGGCAGAAATCCGAATTCCACACAAGATTCCTTCGGCCTGACTGACATAAATTTGTTCCGGCGGAAAATAGACGTGCGCGCGGAAATTCGTGAGTTGGACTTTATCGGCTTTTCCCCCCTCCGTCTTGAGTGGAAGTGTGATTTGGGCATCACGTACATCCAGAGCGTTGAGAAACGGCTGACGATGAATAAGAGCAGCGTAATTGATATCCAGCGACACCTCGCTGATACGGGCAAGCGTGTTTTCGCGATTCTTATAGTCGAATATTCTTACATTTCTTGCGACCAAACCACGAAATGGATCCAACGTCAGGCGCCCTATGTCTGCTTCGACGCCGCGCTTGTGTAACTCTTCCACAACCCGGTAACGCCATTCGCGCCCAAACCCGCGGCGCGCCAGATAATAGCCGCCGCCGATAACGCTAAACATCGCGACGACAACCGCCAGACGCATCACGCTCAGGCCGATTCGGCGCCACCACTTGCGTTTCCGATAGCGTGTGGAAGGCCGAACCTGCGGTAGTTCAAGGACGGGCGGCATGGTGTTCGTTAAATCGTTAAAGCGTTGAAGCGTTGAAGCGATAGGCCAATGTAATGTTTTTAACGCTTCAACGCTTCAACGTGATTTCAATCTCCGATCTGCCGGCACTTAACGCGTCACTTAATCTGGTGAGCACCATATTCATTTCAATGGGTTGGTACTTCATCCGGCATGGCGCATGGCGACGCCATATGATGTGCATGATCACGGCCGTGGTCTCATCGGCTTGTTTCCTGGTTGGCTACATCGTCTATCATGCGCGGGTTGGCGAAAAATCCTCGGGATACACCGGTTGGATCGCCGCCATTTACTTCCCAATACTGGCTTCGCACATTCTGCTTGCCTTTGTGACGTTGCCTCTGGTGATTTTGACCCTGGTTCAGGTTTTTCGTCGCCGATGGGACCGTCACAAGCGGATCGCGCGTTGGACGATCCCAATCTGGCTGTACGTCTCCATCACGGGCGTGTTTGTGTATTTGATGCTTTACAAATGGTTTCCTCCGGGAACGTGATGCAAGCAATCCTGCCTGCAAGA
>QHNR01000063.1:1304-47166 GCA_003218475.1 Verrucomicrobiota bacterium
CTGGTTCAGGTTTTTCGTCGCCGATGGGACCGTCACAAGCGGATCGCGCGTTGGACGATCCCAATCTGGCTGTACGTCTCCATCACGGGCGTGTTTGTGTATTTGATGCTTTACAAATGGTTTCCTCCGGGAACGTGATGCAAGCAATCCTGCCTGCAAGAGATCACCTACGCAGACAGGATGTCTGCGTCACGTCCAAAGTCTTGCACACGGCAATGATTTGATGTTTCATCAATCGATGCGCGCTGCTGCGCATGCAAGAAACGTTTATGGTAACTATTGCAACGTTCAATGAGCCGGCCAAAGCGCGGCAGCTGAAACGGCGCTTTCACGACGCCGGGATCAACGCCGATGTTCACAATGAGGCGCCGCTGCAACAGGTCGGCTTCATGTCGCGCCCGCAGGCGAATGCGAAGGTGATGGTGGAAGACAGCGACTTCGAAAAGGCGCAGGAGCTCATGATCGAGTGGGAGGCCACCGATCCAGACATCTCCGCCGCTCTGATTCGATGTCCGCAATGCGGCTCTTCAAATATCGAGTATCCACAGATGACCCGAAAATTCATGACTCCCGCGCTCGTCGGCGTGCTTTGCGCTCTGAAAATTATTCCCAAGGAGTTTTACTGCCAGGACTGCCACTTTACCTGGAGCAACCAGGAAGAGCCTACGATCGGACGGCTGTGGCATCGGTTCTTTCCCGGAAGTGAATCGAGCACGGAAGCCTCATAGGCGATCGATTTATTCTCCTGGCGCTTGATTCGTCGCACACGATTCTTCTTGTGATGGATTCTCATTTGCCCAGAGCTATCGGAATTTCTTGTTCTCTCCGGCATGACATCTCTCGAGTTTCCCCTGCAGGCACAATCGCTCGTTGCCAGCCATGAAGTGGCTCTTCGTACTACTGCTCGCACTGATCATCTTTGGCGGCGCCGCGTGGTTCGGTTACAACACCTTCGTCAAAGAAGAAATTGCGGTGAAAAAGGAGCAACGTGGAGAAGTTACTCCCCCGCCTGCGCCGGACATCAGCCTGCCGGAATTTCAGGCAGCGCTACAATTGCGCCAGGACGGAAAACTGACCGAAGCTCGCGACGCGCTCGTCGCCTTCATCCAAAAATATCCCTCCGGAAAACACCTCGATGAAGCGCGCGATGTGCTCGGGGAAGTGAATGTCGACATTTTGCTATCGCGTCATCCGTCTCCGGAAAAAATTGAGTACGTCGTAAAGCCCGGAGACGTGCTGGCTAAGATTTCGCGGAAATTGAAGACGACGCCGGAGCTGATTATGCGGATGAACAATATGAGCAGCACAATGTTGCACATTGGGGAGCATCTGCTCATCTCGCACCCCGAGTTCGCAATGGTGATTCAGCGGAAGGCAAACCTCGTTGTGCTTCTCAATCACGGCGCGTTTTTCAAGCAATATCATGTGCGTGAAGCAAAGCTACCGCCCAAGCAGCCGGCCAAAATCACCGCAAAAATCGCCGAAACAATGGCTTGGAAAGGTGGCAAACGCGTGGGCCTGGGCAGCAAGCAGTACCTTGCCAGCACCAAGTGGATCCGGATTGCTGGCGCTGCGGGTTATACTCTGTATTCGGTGCCGGATAGTGCCCATCCCAATCTCGACCAGCCGCCCCCGCCGGTCGGCCTCGGCCTGGTCGCCACCGATCTCGAGGAGCTAAGCAGCCTTATAAACAACCGTACCCCCGTCACGATTATCGACTAGAATCAGTGAAAGAGTGATGCATTGAAGCAGGGAAAACGACGGGATTACTTGACGCTCTGACGCTTCAACGCTTTAAGGCTTTACTGCTCATGGAATGGCAACCGCTGGATTTTGAAAGACCGATCTTTGACTTGGAACGGCGATTAGAGGATTTGAAGAATCACTCCGATAAGCACGACGTCGATCTCGATCCGGCGATAAGAGAACTGGAGGCAAAGCTTCGCGAAACACGGCGCCGGATCTATGGCAATCTTACGGCCTGGCAACGTGTCCAAATCGCGCGACATACGCAACGGCCGTTCGCACTTGATTACATCGACCGGTGTTTCGCGAATTGGGTCGAATTGCATGGCGACCGCCGCTTTGCGGATGACAAAGCGATGCCCTGCGGTCTGGCCATATTCGGCGGCCGGCGTTGCGTCGTGATCACTCACCAGAAAGGACGTAATACCAAAGAGAACGTGATGCGGAATTTTGGCTGCGCCCATCCTGAAGGCTACCGCAAAGCGCTGCGATTAATGCGGTTGGGCGAAAAATTTGGCATGCCAGTGATCTCGTTGATCGATACGCCGGGCGCTTTTCCCGGGATCGGATCGGAAGAACGTCATATTTCAGAGGCTATAGCTGTCAATCTTCGTGAAATGATGACGCTGCGCGTGCCGATCGTCGCCGCAGTTATCGGCGAGGGCGGCTCCGGCGGAGCGCTAGGCATCGGCGTTGCAGATCGTGTGTTGATCCTCGAGAACGCTTATTACTCAGTGATCAGCCCTGAAGCGTGTTCCGCGATCTTGTGGAGAGACCGGCGACATGCGGCCGAAGCGGCCGAAGCGCTCAAGCTGACCGCGCAGGATTTGTTTAAACTCGAAATTGTGGACGAAATTATCGCCGAACCGGAGGGCGGTGCACACCGGGACTATGATTCTATTGCCGCGAACCTTAGCAAGGCGTTGCGCGGGGCTGTCCAACAGGTTTCTCAGCTTCCAGTTGCCGAACTGCTGGAAAAACGATATCAAAAATTTCGCCGGCTGGGTGTGTTTTCCGAAGGCAAAACCGTCAGCGCCTCGGCTCAGTCTTTAATGTGATGTTTGGGATTTGGGGTAAATCAGCGGGTGTTTGCTGGCTCAGTGCCCTCGCTGCTGTCACCACGATGCAAGCGAGCATAGGAGGTTCGGATTTTCGCTTTGATCGCGACACCCTGGCGTTTCAAAACGCCACCGTGCTCAAGTATAAGGATGGGGTTCCCTTTCTGCGTGCAAAATCGACAAGCGATGATCCCGCCAACAAATATACCCGCCGCTGTTTTGTCATGACGCGCACGGCGATGCAATTCCGCAAGTTCGCCCATTTCGATCCGCGAGGCGCCCCGTTGGATGACAAAGCTTTGGCCGCCCGCATTCGCTCGGTTACGCGACGACACGCTTGGGCTGCTCCGTTGCCGGAAAATCAGCGAATCGTTTTTCCAGGTTATGCAAGTTTGCGGGAAATGAGCAAAGCTCGCACGCACGTGTTTCAAGAGAATATCGGCAGCGGGTTTATAACTTATTTTCGGCCAGGCAACGGCCGAATGTTTTTCGAGCACAGCCGCAAATATCAGGAGAGAACTCACGCCAGTCTCGATGCCGCCCTCTCGCATGGTGATCTGTTCGTCGGCTATCTTTCGACTTATCCGAAACTCAGTATTAATCATGCAGTGCTGGTTTATGCCCGGAACAAAAGTATCCCTGGAGACGAGCTTGAGCATTACCTGGCTTATGATCCAAACCATGCCGAAGCACCGCGCGAGCTAACCTGGTCGCCTTGTGAGCGCGCCTTTGCGTATGAGAAAGACATAGACTTCATCGGGGGATTCGTCCGCGTTTACCAATCCTACGGCAAGCCGTTGCAGTGAAAACGATTCGACGCGTCCTTAACGTGATTCCCAGCAATTCGCGCACAGCGGCAGGTTTTTGGCAGCTCGGCGCTTTCGTAGCTCTCGTCCTTCTACGAAGCAGCGCGGTAGCGTCGGATTTCTGTATCGACAGCGACACGGTCAGCTTCGCCAACTCAACCGTCTTCGAGTATCGCCAAGGCCATCCTCATTTGCGGCGGCAAAGAGAGAAAGGAGAGCCGAAAAGGTACACCCGCCGCTGTTTTGTCCTGTGCCGTACGACGATGCAGTTTCAGAAGTTTGCTCGCTTCGATCCGCATACCCCTGCATTAGACGACAAGGCATTGGCCGCTCGCATTCGAAATGTCACCCGTCGAGCGGCTTGGGGAAAGCCGTTGCCGCTGGATCAACGCGTCGTCTTCCCGGGATACCCCAACTTGCGAGCAATGAGCAAGGCGCGCCGCGAAGTTGTGCGAGCAAATATTGGCCTTGGCTGGCCGACTTATTTTCGGCCCGGGAATTTTCGCATGCTTATCGTGCACGACTCTAATTACCACAAAGAGACCCACGCCAACCTCGATGCAGCTTTGGCGCGCGGCGAGTTGTTTGTTGGTTTTCTCACAACTTACCCGCGTCTCAGCATCAATCACGCGGTGTTGGTCTACAAACGAAAACCTGCATCTCAGAATGATGGAATTGACCGTTATCTCGTTTACGACCCCAATCACCCGGAATTGCCGCGTGAGCTCACCTGGTCCTCCCACGATCATGCTTTCGCATACCAAAAAGATTGGGATTTCATCGGCGGCTTCGTTTGCGTTTATCAAATTTACGGCAAGTGGCTCCAGTAGTTTGTCATTCCGAGCGAAGTCGAGGAATCTCTTAATTGTTTTCTTCGGTATGCTGACCAAAATAGCAGTAATAGACTAGTCGACTCTATTCGACATGACACGAGACCGCGCCAATGCCAGATCAACCGTCACCGCCCAAACCGGCTCCGCCGACACCCGTGCCGCCTCCCGAACCGTTGCCGCCTAACCCTCCACCGGTGCCACCGGTGGGAAGGTGATAATTAGTTGGCTGCAAACAAAAATCGTAGGGCCGGTTCCACACGCGCTGCCCACGCACCTTCGCTGTGGTCGGCGCGTTCAGCTTCGATGTATTGAATGTCCTTGTTTAGTTTCCACCCTTTTTCGATCAGACGATTACACAACTCGCGCGTTTGTTCCCAGCCGGGCTCCGCTGTGCCGGTGTCGAGCCAGATTTTTGACGGTGGTTTCTGCTCGATAGAATCGACGAGCCGGTAAATCACGAAATTGTCCCACCAAATTGACGGCGACATCACCATGAGGCGGCGGAAGATGTGCGGATATAAAATGCCAATCGCAAGCGTAACGAGGCCACCAAAGGATGAGCCGCCTAATCCCGTGAATTCTGGATCCGTCTTAGTCCGATATTTTCGATCGATGTAAGGCTTAAGTTCCTCGGCAAGAAACTCCGCATAGTGTCCCGCCAGGCCTTTGCTCCGTTTTTTGCGTCTCGCTTTCGCGTCGATGATTCCCCGCGTCGGCGCGTATTCATGCACCCGCTCCTCGCCCATGTTTGCGACTGCGACGATGATAAGCGGCTCAATCAGCTTTGCGCGAATGAGGCGTTCGGCCGTTTCATCCACGCCCCATTCCGCGCCTGCAAAGGAAGTTGCGGCATCGAAGACATTTTGACCGTCGTGCAAATAAAGCACTGGATAACGCCGGCCCAAGAAACGTCGGTAGCCGCGGGGCAGATAAACCAAAATGTCGCGACGATTCCCGAGAATCTTCGATGGAAACGCGCGATGCCGTTTAATGTTTCCGGTTAACGTATGTTTAGGCATGCGAGACCAGACGCTTCGATGAGATGTCGATCATGTCCAATGCTTGGCGTTCGCTGTGGACACGAAAACGAAGCCTCACCTTAATCCTCTCCCTTTGCCAACGGGAGAGGCGATTGAGCAAGCAGCGTCGCGGCGAAGCTTCAGCATGACAAATTCTCGTGTTCCGCCTCTCCCCGTTCGGGGAGAGGATTGAGGTGAGAGGATATCCCCGGCGATTTGTAAAAGAGATTTCTCGCCTTCGGCTTCGCTCGAAATGACATGGAGAACATGAACGAACGTTACATCAAATGGTACACACCCTGGCTGAGCCGTGAAGTTGAAATGCTCGTTTTCGGGAACGGCGGCGGCCTGCCGCTGATCATCTTCCCGACTTCTTTCGGCCGTTACTATCAAAACAAGGATTTTGGCGTGACTGGTTCGGTGAGCGACTATGTCGATGAGGGTAAAATCACGGTCTACTGCCCGGATGCGATAGATCTCGAAAGTTTTTACAATAAATCGATTCACCCGGCCGACAGAATGCGGACGCACAACGCGTACGAAAATGTGATCGTTCGCGACGTGTTCGATCTCGCGCGCCGCGAATGCGGTTGTCATGGCGTCGCGGTTTGTGGCGGTAGCCTGGGTGCTTACCACGCCGCGAATATTGCGTTTCGTCACCCAGACGCCGCCAGGCCATCTCATTAGCTTGAGTGGCTCATTCGACATCACCTCGTTTTTCGACGGCTATCACGACGACAACATCTACTTCAACAGTCCATTTGAATATCTCCCGAACACGACTGACCCGTGGAAGTACAATCACATGGGCATCGTTCTCGGAACTGGCGAATGGGACAACACACGCCACGAATCCTATCGCTTGTCTGAAATCTTAAATTCGAAGGGTATCAAGCATTGGCTCGACGACGGAAAATGGCGTGGCCACGACTGGAATTACTGGCGAGACATGCTGCCCTATTATTTGTCAAAGATCGTTTGAGCTACGATTTCTCACGCAGGCTCCCACGCACGCGCGATGACCTAGCTGGAAGTTTCTATGCGCTCGGGCGCTGGCTCTGCTGCCTGTCCAGTCTCTTTCTCCGCGCGCTCTTTCAGCGCTGCTTTGCGCGAAAGTTTTACCCGGCCTTTGTCATCGATGCCGATGCACTTGACCCAAATGATGTCGCCCACCTTGGCGACGTCTTCGGTCCGTTTCACGCGAAAATCCGCGAGCTCGGAAATATGCACGAGCCCATCTCTACCCGGGAAAACTTCGACAAACGCGCCAAATTCCTTCGTTGAAACGACGCGACCTTGATACGTCTGCCCGATCTCAATTTCCCGCGTCATACCACCGATGATTTCCTTCGCGCGCGCCATGCTTTCGCCGCTGGTCGCGTAGATGTGCACCGAGCCGTCATCTTCAATGTTGATCTCAGCGCCGGTCTCCGCGACGATGCCCTTGATGGTCTTGCCGCCGGGGCCGATCAGCGCGCCGATCTTCTCGGGATTAATTTTGAGCGTCTCGATTCGCGGCGCGTATTTCGAGAGTTCCGGCCGAGGCTTATCCAGTGTGCTCCGCATTATCTCGAGAATCTTCGTGCGCGCGTCCTTCGCACGCTGAATCGCTTCCGCCATGATTTTGTGACTAATACCCGGTAGCTTCAGGTCGAGCTGAAAGCCGGTGACGCCTGCGTCTGTTCCGCAAAGTTTGAAGTCCATGTCACCAAAGTGGTCTTCCGAGCCAATGATGTCGGTGAGCAACTCGTAGCGTTTTATTTCCTGATCGTCGCCGCGCTCAGTCACCAGCCCGATCGAGATTCCGCCAACCGGCGTCTTTATCGGAACGCCGGCATCCATGAGCGCGAGTGTGCCCGCGCAGACACTCGCCATCGAGGTCGATCCGTTTGATTCCATGATCTCGCTTGAAATACGGATGGCATAACGAAAATCCTGTTCACTCGGCACAACCGGCTCGAGCGAGCGCTCAGCGAGCGCGCCGTGGCCAATCTCGCGCCGTCCAGGTCCGCCCGTCCGGCCCGTTTCGCCTACGCTAAACGGAGGAAAATTGTAATGCAGGATGAACCGCTTCGATTGGTCGCCGCCGCCGTAAGCATCAAGCATCTGCGCCTCCTCGATCGGTGCGAGCGTGGCGAGCGCGACCGCCTGGGTTTCGCCGCGCTGGAAAATCGCCGCACCGTGCGCACGCGGCAGGACACTCACTTCGCAACTGATCGGTCGTAAATCCCCATAGCCGCGCCCATCAACGCGCTTCTGTTTTTCCAGAATGCTGACGCGAAACGCCTTTTTCTGGACGTAATCGAATGCCTGGAAGATCGTGAAGGGATCAACCTCCGGATGTTTTTCCAGGATCGCGGTCTTTACTTCCTCGCGAAGGGCATCGACCGCTTTAGCACGCGCAACCTTTCCTTCGGTGTAAAGCGCCTCTTCAATGCGGTCGCCCGCACCGCGGTAAGCGATATCGAGCAGTTCCTGATTCACCTTGAGCAACTCGGCATTCCGTTTTGGTTTGTTCACCATCGCGGCCAGTTCTTTTTGCACGCGAATCATCTCCCGCGCATGCCCGTGCGCGAACTCGAGCGCTTTTATGAACTCAGTTTCCGGCAGTTCCCTGGCGGAACCTTCGATCATGATCACATCGTTTTCTGTACCCACGTAAACCAGATCCAGGTCGCTATCGGCGCGTTCGGTGTGTGTCGGGTTGGCAATAAACTCGCCTTTCACCCGACCGACCCGGACGGCACCAACTGGACCGGCGAATTGAATATCCGAAACGCACAGCGCAGCGGACGCTCCGTTGATCGCCAGAATGTCCGGATCGTTTTGCCCGTCGGCGCTAAGCAGGATCGAGATGATTTGCGTGTCGTAAAAATAGCCTTGTGGAAAAAGCGGCCGCAGCGGCCGATCGATCATGCGCGACGTGAGCGTTTCCTTTTCCGTCGGACGGCCTTCGCGTTTGAAATAACCGCCCGGGAATTTTCCCACCGCTGCCGCTTTTTCGCGATAATCGACGGTGAGCGGGAAATAATCCTGCCCTTCTTTGACCGCCGTGGCCGAGACCGCACTGACCAAGACGGTCGTGTCGCCGCACGTTACGACGACCGCCCCGTCGGCGAGCCTGGCGATTTTGCCAGTTTCGATTGAGATTTGATTAGCCCCAATTTGGGCTGTGACCTTTTGTTGCATTTTACTTTCCTGGATGCGCAAGTTCCAGGCCGGTCACCCTGACTGTAGGTTTTAAACCCGTTGCTCCGTCGCGCGGAGCGCGAAACTAAAACCTAAAATCCAAGGTGATTGCTGCGACCTGAGACTGCTAATTAACTCTGTTTAATTTAGTTATGGCTTCGAGCAATTCAAACCATTCGACGCAAGACCAGTGATTTCGGTTATTTGCGCAGGTTCAGCTTGTCGATCAGTTTTTTATAACGATCGGCTTTGGTTTTGCTTAAATAATCGAGCAGACTCCGGCGTTGCGCGACCATCTTAAGTAGGCCGCGGCGCGAAGAATGATCTTTCCGGTTGGTCTTGAGGTGTTCAGTCAAATGCTCAATCCGGCGAGTTAGAAGTGCGACCTGCACATCCGCGCTGCCGGTATCTTTGTCATGCAACTGGAACTCCTGGAGACTCAGCGTCTCGTTGCTTTCTGCCATAACGAAGGCGCTATATTAGACGAAGAACCCGTTTTAGCAACCGCATCATGGCCAGCCTTAGGCATCTGTCAGGCTTTCCGCCAGATGCTTTTCGCGTTTGCCATCATACCAGATGCGCAGTTTCGCACGCGAGCGCGCCACCCGGCGTCCGCCGACGATGACTCCGAAGAAGTTGCCAAGAATTTGTTTAGCAGGGTACATGCGCAATTTCCGGCCGGATGTGAGAATGGTTTCCCGCAGCACCTTGAAGCGTCCAAGTTTCTTCAAGGCGAGGCTAAAATAGACTTCTTCCCCGACAAAGTACTGCTCATCAAAACCGCCAATCGCCTCGAAATTGCGGCGTGTTGTGAAAAGAAACGCGCCGGCTCCGAGATTGAACCCGAAATAAAGCGCGCAAAACGCACGCAAAAAAATCCGTCCCCAGAGCGGAACGAAGCCGCCCACCGCCACGCGCGCGCTGCCCCCAGCGTAACCGGCGTTCAGCGCGGCAATGGCTTCAGTAATGTGCGTCCGATTGATTCGCGTATCGGCGTCAACGAAAAAAAGGTAGTCGCCTTGCGCAGCGTGCCCGCCTGCATTCCGGGCGGCCGCAATTTGACGGCGATCAATTCGCACCACTTTCGCGCCAGCACGCATGGCAATCTCCGACGTTGCGTCGGTTGAGGCATCATCAACTACGATGACTTCGTAAGGCTGCATTACTGGCGAAGCCGCAGCGTGAATCGCAATGAGTGTGGAAGAAAGCTCCACCTCCTCGTTGTGCGCTGGAATGACGAATGAAATCATTGTTCCGACCGATTATTTCGTGGCGAATTTGATGCCGACCTTCTGGACTTCGCGATAAGGCAAAAGCCATACCAGCGATTCGTCGTGAAGATCGACGACTTGGATGCGATTTCCCCACGGATCGCGAAAATCGCAGCGGAACGGTGGCTCCATCTTCAGTTTATATTCCTCTTTCAGTTTCTTCCGGACTTCCTCCAGCTGCGCTTCGTCGCGGACCATGATCCCGAAGTGGCGCATATTTGCCGGTTGCACCTTTTCTACTTCGAAGACCGCGAGGAACTGATGCTCACCCAATTTGAAAAATGCATCGCCCTCGCCGCCGCTCATTTGTTCAAGATTGAAAACGTCCCTGTAAAACGCTATCGCCTTCTCGATGTCGTCCACCTCGATGGCGATATGATTGCATCCAAAGACTTGCACGCTCATATCTCAGTTTAACCGAAAACGAAGCTCTGCGCGGCACTTTTTCACGCGATGTACAACCCAAACCCGGCAGCCAACCGAAATTACTCCGCCGAATCGGCGTTAATCGTTTTCTTCGGAGCAATAGCGCTGCTCGTCCACCTGCTGACTAACGGGCGCTGCGGGTATTTTCGCGACGAACTCTATTACATCGCTTGCGGACAACATCTCGCTTTCGGCTACGTCGATCACCCGCCGCTTTCGATTCTGCTGCTACGATTGAGCCAAATCCTCCTTGGCGACTCATTGTTTGCCATTCGCTTGTTACCGGCGCTGTTTGGCGCAGCGACGGTTGCTCTTAGTGGTTTGATAGCGCGAGCTGGGCGGTCGCGGATGGGCGATCGCGCTCGCCTGCGCGGGCTCACTCTGCGCGCTGTTCAATCTGGCAGTTGGCAATTTCTTTTCGATGAACGCGTTTGAGCCGCTGTTCTGGATGGGATGCGTTTATCTATTTGTCCGCATTATCAACGGCGGCTCGCCAACGCTTTGGCTTTGGTTCGGCGCGCTGCTGGGACTCAGTCTCGAAAACAAACATTCCACGGCGTTTTTCGCCGTTGGTATTTTCGTTGCGCTTCTGCTCACGCCTGAGCGCCGTCATTTCGCAGGAAAGTGGATCTGGTTCGGAGGCCTGGTCGCCTTTGCAATCGCGCTGCCGAACATTCTTTGGCAAGCACGGCATCATTGGCCCACTTACGAACTGCTGAACAACATCTCCCACAGCAACAAAAACGTCGCACTCAGCCCGGTACAATTCATCGTGCAGCAGGTCGTTTTCATGAATCCGGGAACGCTGCTGCTATGGCTCGCCGGCCTTTTTGGTTGCTTGGTTCGCGCGAGTGCCGTCGCTACCGCGCGATCGGAATCATTTATCTAATCACGCTCGCCGAGTTCATTATCTTACATGGCAAAAGCTATTATCTCGCGCCGGCGTATCCGATGCTCTTTGCCGTGGGAGGCGTGGCCATCGAACGCATTTTCGCTTCTCATCTCAAATGGCTGAAGCCGGTTTTGCTCAGCGCGATGCTCGTAATGGGCGCCTTATTTGCGCCATTCGTGGTACCGATTTTGCCGCCCGACAAACTTGTCGCATACATGCGAGCCATTCGCTTCCAACCGCCATGCACCGAGACATCGCATACGGCGGCGCTGCCGCAGGTTTTTGCCGACCAGTTTGGCTGGGAACAAATGGTTGGCTCGGTCGCACACGTTTATCATCACTTGCGTCCCGAGGATGAGAAACGCGCCGCCATTTTCTGCCAAAACTACGGCGAGGGTGGCGCGATCGATTTTTTTGGCCCAAAGCTCGGGTGCCATCAGCGATTCCGGCCACCAGAATTATTTTCTGTGGGGACCGCGTGATTGGACTGGCGAAGTGGTTTTGGTTCTCGACACAGACGACGAGGATGAGCGTAAGCTATTCGCCTCCGTCCAAGATTTGGGGCCAAATCGTGAGCAGCCCGTGGGCGATGCCTTTCGAGCGCCGAAACCACATTTTCCTCTGCCGCGACTTAAAGGTCAGCGTTCGAGAGTTTTGGCCGCGGATAAAGAAATGGCTTTAAAAGCCGATCGGTTTCGACTCAGTCTCGAATGGTCCTAATGCCGAGCCGAACGATCCGTTCAATCAAGTCCGGATACGGCAGGCCTGCCTTTGCCGCCGCGAGTGCGAAATCTTCATCGTCTGCGAGGATCGGATTTGGATTCGCCTCAATAAAATAAAGCTTGTTCTCTGGCGTGAGTCGAAGATCGATACGCGCGTAGCCCACGTGTCTTGAATTTTGCTAACGAGCGCTGAATCGAGATCTTCAGCGAAGTGATTCTCCAAGCCCCAACGTTTGCGGTATTCTTCGTCCCATTTTGCCTTGTAGGTAGCGATCTTTGGCTCGTCAGGCGGCACTTCGCGGAAGACCAGCTCGCGAATCGGAAAAACCGTTAATCGCACATTCCCCATCAAACTAACGTAAAGCTCGCGACCCTCGATGTATTCCTCGGCAATCGCGTCGCTGTTGTATTTTTCGTGAATAAAAGCCACGCGTTCTCGAAATTGCTCCTCATTTTGGACGAACGAGGCCTGAGAAATGCCATAGGAGGCTTCTTCCTTCACGGGCTTGACCAAAATCGGGAATTTGAGCTGCTTTGGTCGCGTGATGCGCTGGCCGCGCGGGATCACCAGGAAATTAGGCACGTGGATGCGATGGTAATGCAGAATCTTTTTTGAGATGCCCTTGTGCTTGCAAAGGGTCAGTCCAGTTGAGCCGCAGCCCGTGAACGGCAGGTCCTGCATTTCGAAAAACGAAACAATGTTCTGATCGAAACCGGTCCTGTTTTTGAATTGTTCGACGAGATTGAAAAGAACGTCGGGCGCGCAGCTCTCCATTTTTTGCCTCACCAGATCGACATCGTCGTAGATGGCGAGATGCTCGGCGGAATGACCGAGCTTGCCGAGCGCGGCCATCACGTCCGCTTCGGTTTTCCAGTCCTTGGTCTTCAGCTCTTTCGAAAAGTCCTGATCGAGCGTGGTAGGACTTGTGCCGTCAAAGAGCACGAGGACTTTGAGTTTTTTCTTCACGTTGTTTTTGTCGTCTTTGTCATGTCGAGCGAAACAGCTTGCCCGCCGTGGTGGGAGGAATCTCTGTTATTCACTGTGAGGCAGCGGTGAGAGATGTTTCGCTTCGCTCAACATGACAGAACGGCTGGTCATTTCGTGCGTTTGAATTTGCCGGTGAAAAGATAATTCATCACGAGCGTGGTGATGAAAGCCGATACGCGAAAATCCTGTTGCGGATCGTCATTGAGCACATGCAGCCCAAGTTCATCACAGCGGCGAGTGAGCCGTGCGAGAAGCTGGTTCACCCGGAATTTCTTTTCATTGGTCCACTGGCAAACGGCGTTCAATAGTCGCCTTCTCCGCCGTTGCAGATATGCGCTTGCTTTGATTCCAGTCGGTGCCACGAAGAGCTGTCGCAGATCAGCATCATAGAAATCCGGATACGCATCTTCGTAGAGCTTTCGTTTACGCGCGTAATAAGTCTTGAGCTTGACGTTCAAACAATTGTACTCCGCCACGCGATGGGGCGGCTGATGCACGGGTGGGCTCCCAGCCAGCGAGCGCATCAGTTCTTCGACGTATTCGAGCTTTCTCAGTGCCCTCCACCCGGCATAGTCTTTGCGCCAGTCAACCCCAGGGGTAAGCCAGACGGCGAACGTTTCGGCGAAATCTTCGTCCGGATGGCTCTGTGCGTACCAGTCCTCAAGATGCATGACGTAACTGCGACTGAATGGACGCGGCCGGTAAGTAGTCGGCGTCCCCTCGCGGGACGTGCGTCCGAAAATCTGCTGCCACTTCTTCTTGCGCTGAAGCTGATACGCATAGCTGTAAGCGTGTGCCGCTTCGTGTCGCATTAATTTCATGAACCACTCCGGTGTTCCCCCTTCCACCTCGAGCATCATCGCGCGCTCCAGCGCGCGCAGCCGGTCGTGCACAAGAAAAAACGGAATAAAGATGGCGGGAATGCCGATGGGGACAAACCATTCATCGCCGATGTGACACGGCGGATGAAACACGAGTCCTTTCGCCGACAGCTCGTCATAGAGCTGTTTGATCAGCGGTTCAAGTGCAGTGACCTCAAGCTGTAAACCAAGCGTTGAGATCCGGCGCTCGAGAAGATCCTGGTCGCTGAGTGATGCCCAATCGACTACGTCCACCTCGCGCACAGTATCATCGAGAAATCCGCTGTCACGCCCTTGGTGGCGGGCGCAATCATCTGCAGCGGCAAGGGTGATACAACTTTGCCGAAAATAGTGAGCTCGGAGACGGCTTTTCTCGCCTGGCCACGGTCGCAGTCATCGATTTGCAAAATAAATTATAAATCGCTTCGCTCAGTCGGAGAATGACTTACAACTGGGATCGCTCAGCGGCACTGGACAGAACCGGAAATGCCTTGTACATGAAGAGCCATGAAATTGATCAACGCGCCGATTCGCGCTGCCCGCTGGGGCGGGCGGGCGGCATAGAGGCTCGTTAGATTTCGCCAAGTTGGAGCCCGCAATTCGCGGCACCCCAGTGGTCGAAGCTCAACCACGCGCAGTTTTTTTGCGCCGGTAACCCGAACCGCAATCGAGAACAACTACACACTATGAAACCAATACCTCAAATTAGTCAGAACCAGCGTAGCTCGCGTCGCGACAACCGCGCACGACGCGGTAACGGAACGGTTCTGCCAACAGATTACTATTATCGTCCAACGGCCGAAACGCAGTTGAGTTCCTCCGCCGGCCGGCCGGCCGCGAAGTTGCCCGCGTTTCACAAATTAAGCAGTGAATTCTTCGGCACAGAAGCAAGCCGCGACTATGTCGCCGAGCTTTTGTATTTCGTTTTGATCACGGGCATCGCCGCCTGGCCGGTCGTGTCCATGCTCATCGCAGTGACTCGCATGATCAGGAATTACTAAGAGCCGGAAAAGGCCGTTTAAGAAAGCCGGCAAGATGCCCGCCTGCCGGGTCAGGCTGGAAGCCTAACTTCCGATCGAAGTTCGCGAGAAATTAGAGCTTCGCGTAAACGCCGAGCAGAGGACGGTGCGATGGTGTCGGCGAACGGAAGTCGCTGACAAAACCGTTCCTCGTGCGGAGTTCCACATGACCGACGCTGCGCGAAGTTCCGTACACGAGCACCGAACCGACTGGCGCCGAGAATGGATCCGTCACAGGTAACCTTTTGAATCCGTAATTGCTGACGAGCTCTTGAGCGGCGTCTCTTGCGAGTTCGGTCTTCGGGCGGGACTCGATCGCGCCGGAGGCGAGCAACGCTTCCTTGACGTAATGCCAGCACCGGGAGCGCGAGTGCGCGTGCGCGCGTTCCTCCGCGATGCTCGCTGCTTGCATCAGCCTGCCATCGATGTGTCGATCAACTCTGCCGAAAGGATAAACGATCTGCTTTGGGTAATACTGCGAGATTACGGGCACCGATTCTTTTTTGCCCTCCGCAGATTTAAAACTGAAATGGCTAACCGGCTTTGCCGTCGTGCTTACCGTCGGTTGATTCATTGGCCGCACTGGCTCTAACGCAAACGTTCGCGGCGAATCCTTGACGATTGCTCGCGTCGGCTCTTTCACGATGTCTTGCGCCGTCTCTTCCTTAACTTCCTTTGGCGGTTTTCGCGCGATCACTGGCGTTCGCTCTTTCGTGATAGCTGTGATCGGTTTATCCGGGGTTTTTCCGGCAGATTTCTCCGTAATCACTTGAACCATGTCGTCAGAAGTCTTCTGATCGTGGCTCGCAAGATTCAGCGCTGAAGGCGCCAGCGCTTGCGCGCGAGCAGCTCCGCTGGAAATCAGCAAGAGCGAAGTGGTTAAGGATGCTAAACAGACTCCTCGTCCGTGCATGAAGGCGAGGTATGACGGGAATTAAAACGTTAGGCAAGCTTTTTTTTCAAAAAAAATGCGCCGGGAAAAACGCACCCTTACCCGCGTGGGCCGTTGGTTTAATCGCGCGGGCCTGATCGGCTGCTAATCGCCAGGAAAATAATCCGGCTCAAATCGAGGCGGTCTGCCGAACATCTCATCTCGCTCAATGACAGTACGGCGGTGACGCCGCGGCATGAGCTCGTCGTGGTCAGAGTCCGGGGACACGATGGCGGTGCGGCCTGAGGGTAAACGGAGAATTAATCTCCCATCCGAGGTGATGCCAACGACGCGAGCGCGCACCGAACCTCCTCGGCGTTGTGGCCAGTCCTCCGACAAACCTTGAGCGCCGCGCGCGCGCCTTGATGTCGAGGCAACGGATTTCTTTTTGCCACGCGAACTCGATTGGCTGGCAGTGGAGGGCTGCGTTGCTTCGTCCGGTTTCGCGGATGCCTGCGTCTCGCCCGCAGAAGAGGGAGAACTTTCCGCGACCGCCGGCGGCGAAGTTGCTTCCGGAGCGTTCGGAGCAGCTGCTGAAGATTGAGCATTCATTGTTTGAGTCTGCTGAATATCCGGCGATGCAACCTGAGGCGAATTTGAAGCGACTGCCGCATTCTCCGGCGGTTGGCTCGAATACGGCACCGCGACGTTTGCGTCTTGCGATGCCACAGTTGCGGGCGCCATCGTAGTCGAAGCATTTTGGGTCGCTGGCGGTGGCGAAGATTCGGGCACGCCAACGAGAACCCCGATTTTCTTTGTCTCGCGATCTCCGCGCACGATTTTGCCAATCGGCTTCGCTAGCAATACCGCTACGATCACTGCCATGGCTAGCAACAGGGCAGCAACCGGCAATGCTATTCGCAACAATCGCGCCGGCCGAGCCTCAGATCGCCGCGGAATTGTAGTCCTGTACGGGATGCCATACTTGTCGGCGAACGCCCGCCGCCGTTCGATTTTCAGCAGGCATTCACGGATCATCTCAGCCAGCACGACCAAATCCTTTGGGCGCCGATCGGGATCGCGATGCAACATCCTGGCAAGCAAGGTTCGTAACGCTTTTGGAAACCCCGAAAATTTTGGAGGCGGCTGGAGCGCGTCAGCCGAAAGTGCAACGCCTGTCAGAAGAAAGTAAACTGTTGCACCTAGCGAATAAATCTCTGAACGGACATCCGTCGTTCCCTGCGCTGGTTGTTCCGAGCTGGCGAACTGTTCGGCAGGGGGCGCTTCTTCGTGCATCTCTGAATCCTCCACCTGGAGCCGGGCACTCGATGTGATTGCGGGCAAGCCGAAGTTGATCAATTTTACCAGCGGCCAAGTGCCTTCAGGAGTTTGTCCTGGGACGACAATGATGTCGGAGGGCCGAATGGGTGGGAATATGAGTTTGTGAAAACTCGCAGATGACAAGACGCTGACGATTTGCTCGGCCACTCGCAAAGCGGCATCTGCCGGCATCGGACCGTGAGCAGCCACCCACGCCGCCAGCGTTTCACCTGGAAGATGCTCTGAGATGCAAACAAGATCTCCGCCTTCGCGTCCAAAATCGAAGACCTTGGCGATATTGACGTGACGCAGGTTCTGCGCAGCGCGCGCCTGCGTCTCCAATTGCCCGGATATATCCGGACCGATGTTTTGGAGCGGAATCAGCTTGAGATCAACTGGTTCACGAGACCTTTCATCCACCGCTTCGTAAGTAATCGCTGCACCGTCCCGGCTAAGTTCACGCGGAGTGCCGTCCGATCTAAGGCAGATGCGGTAATGCTGAAGGAAAATTGTGCGCTCCATAACCGTGTGCCTTTTTTCTGCTGCGCGAGAATCACACTCGCCCCGTTCGCCGTTGATTCAACCTCGATTGTGCCAGCGAGTTGCTCCGCGTAACTCCAAAGCCTCTGAATTTTGGGCATTGCGCTTGAATCGAAAATCGCCGATCTAAAATCGCAAATCGAGCCTACCCCGTGGTGTAACGGTAACACAGCGCCCTTTGGAGGCGTTATTCTTGGTTCGAATCCAAGCGGGGTAGCCACGTAAACCCCGAAGTGCTTTCGGGGCACATCGCTGTGCATGCTGGAGGAGCCTTGGGCTGAACTGCTACAGTCTGCTTCGCTGCGCCTCTTATTCTGTCGTTGCCTCTTCGCCTGGCCACTCATCGGCAGTTGGATGCCAGGTCTTGTCGGGATTGAAACGATCCATGCTTTTGAAAATCTTCAACGTATCCGGCCCAAGATTTTTTTCGTAAACGGCCCCGCTGGGCCCAACGATGAACGTCTGCACTCCGGTCACGCGGTATTGAGCCGGTGCGGCCGCCAGGGCGAACCCGCCAATCATTGCTCCTTCCACGACAAAGTCCATTTGGCCCAAAGGCGCTGCCGGACCTTGCCCTTTCAAAACCTTGAAATAGTAGCCGTGATACGGCTGACTCCGCTCGCTGTAGCCTTGCTCCAGCGCTTTGGCGATCTGCTCTCCCACCGGACCTCCCCAGGTTCCGTCAGAGTTTTGCCACGCCAAACCGTCATGTTTGCCAGGCGTGCTAATGACTCGCTGAGCGTACTGGTTCACCTTGGAATCATCGTGCTTTTCCTCGGCATATTCTTTTTGCGCTTCGACGAAACCACGGCAAATGGCTATCGCGTCCAGTTCGTTGGCACCGATGCGTCGATTCAGAATTTCTTGACGACCGGCCTTGGTATCGAAAATCCACTTTCCCTTCCGCCGCACAATCGGGATGGCCAACGGGAAGGTGTCATTTCCAACTGAAAGAATGGTTCGCTTCGAGTTCTTCGGATCTACATCGAGCGATATCTTCTCTTTTGACTTGGCGGCAAAATCCGTTGCGCGTTTCTTATCCGCGACTGGATCTGCCGACTTGATCAGATCGGTTGCGTCCGATCCGAGAATTTCTTGCAAGACGGCAATGTCGAATACTTCCGCCGCTCGAAGAAGGGTGTCAGCCGCCTCTCTTGCGGAAGTGAATTCTTTCTGGTTGTTGGAGTCTGTCTTCGCAGCTGTTTCGGGGGACCCCGCGTGTGAGACTCCGAGGACCAGTGCGAAGGCGACGGTTACGGAAGCGAACAGCCAAATTGTTAAAGAACTCGTAAAGCTCGGTCGTATGTTCATAGCTTCGCTCGATTCATTTGTTCGGTTATCTACGACGCCCACCACCGCCTCGGCCACCACCGCCGCCGCGCCCACCACTGAAACTTGCTCCGCCACTGAAGCTGTTGTGTCCTCGACTGCTACTAGCACGCGCGGAGCTCCCACTAAATCCACCGCCGCCAAAGGCGTCACGGCTTGAACCGTAGCCAGAACCTGGCGAGACGTTGCGGTTACCTATTCGATCTCCGCCGCTAAATCCGGAACCCACGGCACTTGGGCGAATGCCCGTGCCCGCCCCCGCGCCGAGTCCGCCGACGCCGCCAGGGCGATTCGCTGCCGCGTTGCTGCCGCCGAGCTGGCTTGCACCATCGCCACGATTCAACCCCGCGTTGCCGGCGGAACGATTTAGTGCAGCGTTGCCGCCAGCAATTCCGCTGCCACTAGACCGATTAGCTCCAGTAGCGCCGATAGGCTGGACGCGTGACCGGCCACCGTACTTGTTCGCGGTTCCTTTATCCCCGTAAGGAGCGCCGCCGCGATGTTGTGGATCATGCTGCCATTTGCCGCCGCCGGGCTGCTGAGAAGCCCGGTTGCCACTGCTGATGTTGGTAGTTCTATTCGAATTCTTTACGTATTTATTGTTGTTGTTGATGTTAATGTCGCCGCGTGCCCATCCGCAGTTGTAACCCCAGCCACCACTCCACGCCACTCCGAGCGCAACACCAACCCCGAAGGCCAAGGCCGCTCCGGCAGCGTAATATCCGGTGGGCGGATAGTACATTGCGGGATAAGCGTAGCCGATATCCCCATAAACCACCGTCGGATTGTATGAGGGAACATAAACCATCTCGGGATCGGCTGGTTCAATTACGATAACTTGGTCGCCGCCATCCACTATTTCAGTCTCGACGGTCTGTTGTGGACTCGTTTTTAGAATCCCTTTGCCCTGAGCCTTCGCGCGCATGCGCTGAACTGCATCCATTACGTCGGCTTGTTGTGCCAGGAAAGCGTTTCCCAAATCCATTGTCCACGCGACGTTATCACCTAACAGTTTGACCACGTCGGGGAACGCGGCCGTCGCTTGCACACTTGGATCCCAAGGCTGCTTTTCCACTGAATCCACAAGCGCTTGCCCCTTTAGATGTTTATTGTTCGCCAACCACTGTTGAAGCTGGATTACTTCCAACGGATAAGTGGAAGCGGCCAGGGTCTGGGCAAGGAGCGGATCCGGATAAAGAGCAATTGGCGCTACCAACGAGTCCAGCTTTTCATTGGGAATCCTCGGTGCTTCTTCGTCAGCCGTGAGCTGCCCGGGAAGCGGCGGCATGGTTAGTGATAACGAGGCTACGCAAACAGAAGCTACGAGGATGCGCAATGGTTGGTAAGGAAATGTGGATCGAGAACTCGGCGAATTCATGGCAGCCGGTTTTTACGATTCGTTCCGTTCGCGGGCCGGCTCACTTGTCCAATTACCTTCCGCTCGGGTATCGGGCCTCTAGACCATATTTCGGTGCGAACGTAAAGGCACCAGTTTAATGGCGCGATTCCTAGCGAGTGATTTGGATGTTGTCCAAGCTTATGTAGCTGGCGAGGTCCCAAGTTTACCCATGGTCACTCATGCATTTCCCGAAAATCTCACCCTTGATCTAATGAGTCGTCTTCCACGTCATCCTCAGTTACTTTCCAGGTCTTGTCCGGGTTGTACTTGTCCATGCTCTGAAACGTCTTCAGCGTATCGGGTCCAAGATCCTTTTCATAAACCACTCCGTCGGGGCCGACAATAAATGTCATTACTCCAGTCACTCGATATTCAGCAGGTGCGGCGGCCAAGGCGAATCCGCCGATCATTGCGCCGCCAACCATGAAGTCCATCTCTCCCAGTGACGCCGCGGGTCCCTGCCCCTTAAGTACCTTGAAGTAGTAACCGTGATAAGGTTTGCCTCCCTGCGCGGAATAACCTTCCTGAAGCGCTTTGGCCACTTCTTCGCCAACTGGACCTGCCCATGTCCCATCTGGGTTTTGCCACGCCAGACCGTCATGTTTCCCGGGCGTGCTGATGACGCGCTGTGCGTATTGGTTCACCTTATCATCATGTTTTTCCGCCGCATACTCGTGTTGTGCCTCGTGGAAGCCACGACAAATCTCAATGGCGTTCAGCTCGTTGGCGCCGATACGTCGATTTAAGATTTCCTCACGGCCTACCTTTGTATCAAAAAACCATTTCCCTTTTTGCTTCACGATCGGAATCGGAAGCGGAAAATCATCGTTACCTACCAAAATAATGGCCTGATTCGGATTTTTCTTGTCTGTCTGGACGGACATTTTTTCTTTTGCCTTGGCTGCAAATTCCACTGCACGGTTCTTGTCCTGAACCGGGTCTTCGGAAGCGACGATATCCTCGCTATCGGGCCCCAGAATTTCCTTGGCGGCGGCAACGTCAAAATTCGCCGCGACCTGAATAAGGGCGTCGGCCGCCTGTTTCGGTGTGTCGAATTGTTTTTGAGCTGGTTGCGCCGCCGAAGCTGCGTCGGATTTCGACGGTGTTGCGGCGTGCAAACCGAAGCCTAACAACCAAAAGCTAGCAATCGCGGAAGCGATCAGCGTAAATTTCGAGGAAGTCATAATTCTTAGTGTTGATTTCATTTTAGTTTCCCTCATTCACAGTTCCTTCCTTTTATCTCCGGCGTCCGCCTCCACCGCCACCGCGTCCGCCGCCGCCGCGTCCGCCGCCTCCACCGCCACGGCCACCGCCACCACCACCACCACGGCTCATGCTTCCACCGCCACCACCACGGCTGTAGCCGCCGCCTCCCATGCTGTTCCCACCTCTGCTGCTACTGGCACGCGCGTAGTTTCCGCTGCCGCCGCTAAATCCTCCACCCTTGGCACCGCTACTAGGCCGCGATGATGCGCTGCGGTTACCCACTTGGTTCTTGGCGCTACCGCCACTTGGACGAGCCCCAGCCCCTCCACCCGGCTTAGCTCCAGCGCCGCCGCCACCGGGCCGTGCTCCAGCTCCACCGCCACCGGGTCGTGCTCCAGCTCCACCGCCCGGCTTGGCACCGGCCCCGCCACCAGGCCGTGTTCCAGCTCCGCCGCCACCGGGTCGTGCTCCAGCTCCACCGCCCGGCTTGGCACCGGCCCCGCCGCCTGGCCGTGTTCCGGCTCCGCCGCCTCCGGGACGGTTTCCAGCTCCGGCTCCGCCGCCCGGGCGATTGGCAGCTCCGCCCCCAGGCTGCTGGCGAGCATTGGCGCCGAACTTATTCGCCGTTTGCCTGTTACCATAAGGAGCATTTCCGCGGTGTTGCGGATTGTGCTGCCAGTTGTTGCCCTGGCCAGCTTGACCCCGATTGACGTTCTTATTGTAGTTTCTATTGAAATTATTGTTGTTATTGATGTTGACGTTGCCGCCGTTCCAATTGCAATTGCCCCAATTGCCGCCCCAAGCACCCCAAGCGGCGGCACCCAGCGCAATTCCCGCGCCCCACGCTAAAGCTGTTCCTGGGACGTAGCCCGGGTAGGTGTAGGGATAGTAAGGGTACTCAACAGGAGCAGCCCCGTACACCACAGTCGGATCGTAAGAGGGCACGTAAACAACGTCCGGGTTCGCTTGCTGAATTTCGATTACCTGTTTGCCGCTTGGGACTGTCTCGGTCTTCACTACCGATTGGGCGCTGGTTTTTAGATTTCCTGTCCCTTGAGCCTTCCATCACGTCAGATTGCTGCGCCAGGAACGCGTTTCCCAAATCCGTCATCCATTGAATGTTGCCAGCCATCCGCTGCACCACGTCTGGATATTCCACCAATGACTGAATGCTTGGGTCCCACGGCTGTTTTGCTACAGCGTCCGCCAGTGCCTTGCCTTGCAAATTTTTGTTCTTATCCATCCACTGCTGAAGTTGAACAACTTCAAGTGGGTAAGTGGAAGCGGCCAGCGTCTGAGCCAGAAGCGGGTCCGGATATAACGCAATCGGCGCGACCAAAGAATCCAATTCACCACTCGCAAGCGCAGGAGCCTGTTCCGTGTCCGAGGTTGTTGTGTTCATGACTTGCGATTGCGCCTGCTGCGCGAATGCGCTGGAGCCCAAGTTGAGCAATGCGAGACCAGTGATGGCGATCACGCCATGAAATAGTTTGGTATTTTGTGACTTCATAACTCTTTTACATTTCAACCCGCGATTATTGACGAAGTTCCTCGATCGGCATATAAGACTTTCGTCCAATGGAAACCGTACGAGAGGAATCTTTACTTCGTGCCGGCAAAATAAAAATCAAGGAGAAACAAAATCAAAGGAGATACATTATGAATAATATAAAGAAAATCGGGATTCTGCTGCTTGTCCTTGGGGGGATGACAGGCTTCGCGCAGGCGGCGACGCGTCATCACGAATCCAGGCCAGACGCAACGTTGCGGCTGAGCACCGGTGGCTTCGCTCTTGGAATTGGTGTCAGCTGGGGGTCAGGCACGCTCACTTACCGAGGCAAAAACTACCCGGTTAAAGTAAAAGGACTGTCGGTAGGCAGGGTCGGGGCGACCAGCTCTTCCGCTTATGGTGAGGTTTTCAACCTGAAGCATCTTCAAGATTTCAACGGTCATTACACCGTGAGTGGCGCTGGAACGCGGGGCGTGACTCTTGGCGCCGGGAAAACTGGCACCATTCTGTCAAATCAGGCCGGTGTGATAGTCCGCGTTTCCTCCACGCAACAAGGCGTTGCTGTCAACGCGACTGGCGGTGGCGTTGATTTGCAACTTCAGTGATAACGGAATCGCCTGATAAATAAACTGAGTGCACCACTGAGGATGCACTCAGCAATGCTCGAATGACCGAGCTTTCCTCACCCGCCGCCGTACTTGAGATCGGAACGGCAGCAGCATGGGTGAGGAAATGGTCGACCGGATGGGTGCGTGGACCGCTTTGGGATGGCTTCTGGATGCTCAGCGCGCTCTGGCTTGCGCCGATCATACTGTTGCTCGTCCATGGCTATTCTAATCCGGAGTCGAGTCCACTCGATCTGCTTTACTTCGGGTTGACTGCCCTGTTTTGGATCGGCCACCGGTTATCGAGCACCTATCTCGCGTACTGCACGGAAGCGTACCGACCGCTTCTTCGCGAGCAGCCGATGCGATTCGTCGTGCTTCCGCTTCTCGTCACAGCAGGATGTTTTGCCCTGTTTCTTCCGGCAGACTCAACATTGCCATGGACGCGCGAGGAACGACTGATTGGACTGGCGATCGTTGATTACGCCTGCGTGACGTACCATTTCGCGGCGCAACATTTCGGTGCGCTTTCACTCTATCGTTCGCGAGCGGATCGCGGCTCGTGCATTCAGACGAGGCGTTTGGATCGCTTCTTCGCGTTAACTGCAGGCGGCGTGCTTGTCTTTGTCGCAGACATTCTCGCCGGCGCGGTCGCTTACCAGGACCAGTGGGTCGATCGCTGGTTCCCGGCGTGGATTGTATCAGCTGAGAATGGAATCCGCGGCGGTGCGACCTTGGCGCTCTTTGCTATCACGGCAACCATGTTAGTTGCCGAACTGCGCACGCCGCAATGGTCGCTGCCGCGCATCTTGTACATTATTGGGCTCGCGGTAATGATCGGGCTCGCGCTTCGACCCAGGAGTTTGTTTCTGTTCCTTGTCATCTGGACATCGCAACACTGGATACTCGCTACCGGACTGGCGTCTCAGACGCCATCCGCGGAGTCAGCTCCAACAACCGGCGTAGTCCGCCGCATTCTGCATACACTGAATGCACGGCCATGGGCCGTCGTGCTTTTCCTGATGTTGTTGTCGCTCTTGTTGCTCCCGATTTTTGAGGTGGAAGCAAACCGCGAGACCGGCACATACTATGGCGACCGGATTTTCGGCGCGTTTGCGACGCAACTACGGACGTCGACCTGGGTGCCTGCGTTGCTGGCTCTGGGATTCGCGACAGGATTCATTCACTACTTGCTCGATAGAAGCGTCTATCGAATGTCGGATCCGCGGGTGCGCGCGGCAGCGCGTGGACTCGTCGGCAATGCCAGCAGGATCGCGCCACGTAAAATGGTGCGGCGTTTCGCCCTCGTTTTCATCGGCGCGCTCGCCTCTTTTTCTTCGCTGCACGCTCAGACTGGAACTCCCGTAGCGGCACAACAGCCCCCCAAAGCTATCTACACGCCGAAACCTGTTTACCGTCCTGAATGGGCGAAGCAGGGACTGGCAGGGAAAGGTGTCGTTTTAGTGACGATTGATCAACGGACCGGCCAAGTTGCCGGAGCGCGAATGCTGCAGAGCACCGGAAACAAACAACTTGATGGCGCTGCTCTTGAAGCGTACTCGCAGTGGCGTTTCCAACCCGGCACAGGCTCGCAGGTGAAGATTCCGATTGAGTTTGCGAGCCGACCCAAACCTCCGACATCCAAACGAACTGTTTCGCAGCCGGCAATTCTCTATCCCTTACTGATTCTCGTTGGTTTTGGTGTGGCAGTGATGGCGATGCGTGGAAGAAGGAGAACCTAACGTAATCAGCTTTTAGGTTTCGTTAGGCCTTACACGATGCCGTTCGCCGTTCTCTTCTGCGGTTGCGTGTTGCTCGCGACAACGTCGCTTTTAAATGGGGCGCAAGTTTCAGAGACACGCGATCTGCCTCCCGTAAAATTGGCAGCGAATGAACTCGACGCGATTTTGAACGAGACCCATGCGTTTGTTGACGCGGCCGATGGTCCTGCCAGGCAGGATTCCAGTCGGGAAATTGTCAAGGTTCGCGTTCGCGGCCACGACATCGAGATCCCTCATTTCTCTCTCGCGAGCAACCTTGCGTTTCCTAATGAAATCTTCGCGTTTTCTTACACGTATTACCAAGCCGACAAACCGATCTCGTCCGTGAGCATTGATTTAGGCGATTCTTCACGCTCGGTATCGGTGACCGGCGAATCCCTCGAAAAGGTCGGAGAATTGTCTAGCCTGCTCGAGAATGATTTTCGTCGCTATTCAACCGCCATTGGTGGCGCGAAATTCCGTCGCGTGGCTGGAGTGCTCCTTTTGATAACGCTTTTGATGTCGCTTATGGTTAGCAGCGCGTTTTGGTGGAATACTCGCCGCTATAACGCAGTGGGGATGCTGATTTGTTCGGCTCTTACTTTATTGCTGGTGCTTCTGGTGCCATGGAACAGGTACCTTCCCGGCCTTTGCTCTTTACCAGAGCTATTCGCGTTTCTTTCTAGTCAGAAATGCGGCTCCAATTTTTTTCCTCAGCCTTGTCGCGACTCTTTTGGGGATTCCCGTGTCGTACCTTCTTCCGCGATGGCGACGGGAAGCCTAATCACCCGATGCAAACATATGAGCGCGGTGTTTGCCAGGCGGCGCGTTTGTCTAATCTTCCTGCAGTGGCCGTCGTCCTGATCAGGATCTCCGGCGGTGCTCAGTCCTTAATATTTGCAAATTACTCCGATTCCTAGGGATTCTTAGGAGTTTTGGCCTGTCAAAAATTAGGCTTTTCTGAAGGGCTGAGCCTTGTACGAGGTCTCTCCGATTGTGACGAACGTGTTACAAATTTGCCTAGGTGGATATAAGGCTTTTCCAGGGGGTTCGGACAGTGTAATAATGGAGGGACCATGGGGAAATGTTTGCATGTGAGGGCTTGCGTCCTCGCTCCGACGAACGCAAGCCGGACACAACCTGTGATAGTTTTCGCGGCGGCGTTTGATTTTCGATCTTCGTCACAATTGGGCGTGCGGCCCGACGTGTCCGCGATCGAGCAACAGCCATGAGAAGCATCTCGGCACCGTTTGACACCGGGGAAGTTCAAGCGCCTTCCCAAAATCCGCGCGTTTGGAGTCTACCTTTCGATTTTCGCACAATTGTGACCGGCGTGTGCTTGTTTGTCGGCTATTATCTCGGCGCGCGAATCGGGTTCGCGCTCACGTTCCAGCCGCATCCGGTCTCGGTTCTTTGGCCTCCGAATTCTATCTTGGTCGCAGCACTCTTGCTGACGCCGCCACGCGTATGGGGATTCATATTGCTGGCCGCATTTCCGGCGCATTGGGCGGCGCAATTGCAGAGTCATGTTCCACCATTGATGATTTTATGCTGGTTCATCAGCAACTCGTGCGAAGCGCTGATCGGCGCAGGCTTGACGCGCTACCTGATCGGCGAACCGATTCGCTTCACAACGCTTCGCAACGTAGGCATTTTTTGCCTTTGCGTAGTGGTCATCGGCCCGTGTTTGTCCTCGTTTTTGGACGCCGCGTTTGTGGTATGGAATAATTGGGGCCACGACACCTATCGAGAGCTGATCCGAATACGCCTTTTTTCGAACGCCCTCGCCGCGTTGATAGTTGTGCCGCTGGTTGTAACGTGGGCGACGAGTGGAATCCAGTCCCTGCGGACAGGCCGACTCTCGCGTTACCTTGAGGCATGCGCGCTGTTTGTTGGTCTGTTGCTGGTAAGTTACGCTGTCCTTTATAAATTTGGATCGAGAACGGATTCGGCTCTTCTCTTCCTCCCGCTGCCATTTCTGCTTTGGGCGGCGGTACGATTCGGATCTCTGGGAGCAAGCACTGCTATTTCGGTTGTCAGTTTCCTGGCAATTTGGAGCGCAGCCCACGGGCATGGGCCATTCTCCGGCGGACCACCTCAACAAGACGCTCTTTCGATCCAAATATTTCTAATCGTCCTGGCAATTCCGCTGTTGTTTCTGGCGACGGTGATCGAGGAGCGCAGAACTGGAGAGACCGTGCTGCGCGAAAGCGAATCACGTTTCCGGGCCGTGGCGGATGCTGCGCCCGTCCTCATCTGGATGGCCGGCGTGGACAAGCTTTGCACTTTCTTCAACAAGCCCTGGTTACAGTTTACCGGCCGCAGCATCGAACAGGAACTTGGAAACGGGTGGGCTGAAGGCGTGCACCCGGACGATCTGCAAAAGTGCCTCGAGGTTTACACCCAGGCATTCGATGCGCGGCAGCCATTCGTTATGCAATACCGCCTCCGGCGAAACGATGGCGAGTATCGTTGGGTTTCGGATCAGGGCGTGGCACGCCATACAGCGGAAGGAGAGTTCGCCGGCTACATCGGCTCATGCTTGGATGTCACAGAATTAATGAGGAAGGAAGAGGCTTTGCGCGAATTCGAAGAGCGCGTCACGCTCGCGGCGCAGGCGGCCAATCTCGGAGTGTGGGAGATGGACACGACTACGAACGAGATCTGGATGTCTGACATGGCGCGCACTTTGTATCAATTTGATTCCGAGACCCGCGTCGACCATGCGGCGCTGCAACTTCGTGTGCACCCGGAAGATCGTGAGCTTCGCAATTCGGCCGTCAAAACCGCTGTAGAAACGCAGAGTGAATACGAAATCGAATATCGCCTCTTGCTACCGGATGGAACTCTGCGCTGGATCGGTGGCCGGGGATGCTGTGTAGCTGGCGAAAATCGCAAAGGCGCCCGGCTCATTGGTGTTTCCATTGACATAACGCCGCGCAAGCTCGCTGAAGCCGAAGCGCGAGAGTATCATGAACAAGTCGGACATCTCAGCCGCCTGGCGGCGGTGGGCGAATTGGCGGCATCCATTGCCCATGAAGTGAATCAACCGCTCTCGGGAATTATCAGTAACGCTGGCGCTGGTCGGCGTTTGCTCGATCGCGGCGATGTCGAGCTTCGCGAACTTCGGGATCTGCTCGATGACATCGTGGCTGATGGACGCCGCGCTGGCGATGTGATTCGCGGTGTCCAGAGCATGGTAAGAAAAGGTGCCCCGGACTGGCAGCGGGTGAATCTGAATGATTTGGTAATAAATGTAGCGCGCATGGTAAAGCCGGCTGCAATGCTTCAATCCTGCGACGTGGAGACTTTGCTCGAGCCAAATCTGCCGACGGTTGAAGCAGATCCGATTCAACTCCAGCAAGTCCTGCTCAATCTCGTGATCAACTCCTTCGATGCCATGCGCAACACGCCGCTGAGCAGTCGCAAAGTCGTGATCACAACGGAGCGAAATGCTGACGACGGTATTCGTGCGAGCGTCCGCGATTATGGTGTTGGTATATCCGAGGAAGCACGCGATCGAATTTTCGATCACTTCTTCACAACCAAAGCACAAGGATTAGGGATGGGCCTCGCGATCGTCCGTTCAATCGTTGAATCGCATGGCGGCACCATTGGCGGCGAGAATGTCGAGGGTGGTGGAGCGCAATTTCAGTTTGTTCTTCCGGCAAGCGCCGCACCTCCAGCGGTATGACGCGAGGCTTGCGGCGTCTCGCCAGCGGCAAGGCCGCATAAGACTAAGGTCCATTAGACCAAGGTCCACTATCATTCGGACTGGCGGGGCCTAATCTGGGGCATGATCGCCACGCCCCAGATTGAAAGTCGGGCGGTGTCGCAACAGCCTTCTTCGGAAGGTGTTTGCCTGGTGGATGATGATCCCATGGTGCTCAGATCGATCGGCCGTTTACTCGGTTCGAGTGGGTTCGCCGTGCAGCCGTTTAACAAAGGCGCGGCTTTCATTGACTATGTAGCCGCACACGATGTGCGGCTCGTCGTGCTCGACCTTTGGATGAAGGAAATGACCGGCTTGGAAGTTCTGGCGCGGCTTTGCGCAATATCGCCGAAGACTAATGTGATTGTGATCACAGGACACGATGATCGCGCCGCGCGGCTCACTGCGATGCAAATCGGCGCAGTCGCCTTTCTTATTAAGCCCTTTGACGATGAACAAATTGTCGAGGCGGTTCATCGGGCACTTGGTCACGCGACTGACAGGTCGCGGTTGATCAAGCCAGGAGCTCATCATCGCTTTAGCCTCACTCGAGACTCCCCATTTGCTCCCTCATTGGGCCAACGTCCCGATAAGAGGAGCTCGCGAAACCTGCCAAAGATCCTAAGAAAACAGAAAGGAACTAAGTTATGAGTAAATCAACCCCAACCCTTACGCAAAGTGGACTGCTGGCCGTGTTGCTGCAACGACAGCGCTACGTATCCCACCTAGCCCGACGCCGTGCAGACCGCAAGCACCAGCATGCCACCGTTTGGAGTGGCCTCACTTGGGCGTGGCGAGCGTTCAGGTCGCCAAAGCTGCTAGACGATTCTGGCCTACCCACTGTAAGAGTTAGCAGGCGCCACACTTTCTTGCGAGTCGCGCCCTCTGGAACTGCTGTGCACGTTCAGGCGAAGAGGGTCTAATAAGTATATCGCTGCTATTCATCGCACCCCAAACAGCAAGGTAGAGACTTATGGGACATGTTCGGATACAAGTTATCTATGTTGGCAGTTCCATAGCTCCGACGGAACGAACGTGACGGAACTGCCCGCCGATGCCGAGTACGTAGAAGACGCCAGCCTGTTCATCTGGAGGCCGCACGGCATCCTCGACGAGGCTGAGGTAAATAAGGTCTTGGTGGACCTCATTAGAAGAGAAACCACGGCCGAGAAGCCATTCAATCGTTTTTCTGATCTCTCGCTCGTCGAATCTTTTCACCTTACTTTCAAATATGTTTTTCATGTCGCGCTACACCGGCGCCTTTCCTATGTTGGCCGCGAACGGATAAAGTCCGCATTTTATGTCACGAATCCGGAAGCTGCTCATCTTATCAAAATCCACGCCCTTTTGACCGATCTCTCGCCATTGGAGGTCGAGATGTTCGAAACACGCGAAGCTGCCGCGAAATGGCTAGGCGTGCCGGTTGGGTCGTTGCTGCCCAAGGCGAGCGGCAGAACAACCTCCTAGAAGCCGTCAGATCACTTGCCTTCCATAATGCGGAGAAGCGATGATGTGCTGAATTCGTGTTTGGCCGACTCGTCGAAACGAAGAGGACTCCGTCTCGATTTGGATTTACATTCAGTATCGTTCTCCCCATTGTCTGGGACTAGCTCACGCGTTATGCAGCGTTCCCTCGCGTTGACAAGCTTGCTAGTTTCCCCTGTTTGTCGGGAAGCTGCTTTGCAAGACCGCAAAAAGCCAATGCTCGTGTTCAACTGCGAGCGGTCTCATCTCTGCCGATGAGCTGGATCACACTGCTTTGGTCGATGGACGCCGCGTTTTGTTTCACGGCTGCCGGGATATACCTGCTGATCTGGAGCAAACGACGCCAGAACTGGGTGTATTTGTTGTTTTCGAGCAGCGCTTTGGCGACGGGAATCATCGCAGAGCTCGAGTTGATAGGGATGCACGCGCAGACAACCGCACAATACAGCGCGGTGCTGCGATGGGCGCAACTGCCGATCTGGATGCTGACCTTGTCGATCGTATGGTTTGGTCGTCTCTATCTCCGTGCCGGGCGACTGTGGTTAGCGTGGTGCGTCTGCGGTGTGCGGACGCTGGCGCTTTTACTTAATTTTCTTTTCCCGCCAAATCTTAATTTTCGGGAAATCACGAGTCTGGGGCATCTCTCTTGGTGGGGAGGGGAAACGGTCTCTGTTGCGGTAGGCGTACCGAATCCTTGGAGCTTGATCGGCCAACTGAGTACGGTGTTGCTTCTTATTTTCTTCGTGGATGCTACGATCGCTGTCTGGCGTCGTGGCGAACAGCGGCGCGCGCTTCTTGTGGGAGGGAGCGCAATTCTTTTTATCACGTTGGCGCTGGTGCAGTCCGTGCTGGTGATTTGGGGAGCTGTCCAATGGCCATTCATCAACAGTGTCCCTTACCTGGGAATCATCGCGGCGATGGGCTATGAATTGAGCTACGACTTCCTCCGTGCGGCCAAACTTGCCCAGGACTTCCAAACCAGCGAAGCCGCGCTGCGGGAAAGCGAAGCGCGCATTAACATCGCAACGAACGCGGCAAACCTCGGTTTGTGGCTTTGGAACATCCCTGGTGACCAGCTCAGGGTAACGCAGAAATGGAGAGAGTTATTCGGTTTCCCGGATTCGGAGCCAGTGACGTTTGACCGATTGCTCCAACTCGTGCACCCCGAGGACCGGGAACGTATGAAGCAGCTTGTGCAACAGATGTTCGAGCACGGCGGCGAGTACGAGAGCGAATATCGTATCTCGCGGCCGGACGGAAGCACACGCTGGATCCTGGGTTATGGCAGCGTTGAGCTCGACGAACGTGGCAAACCGGCGTTCGCGCGCGGGGTGTCGCGCGACATCACCACGCGCAAACTGGCGGAGGAAGAATTGCGTGAGAGTGAAGAGCGTTTTCGCACAGTAGCCAACGCCGCGCCCGTGCTCATCTGGATGTCAGGTCCGGACAGACTTTGCACCTTTTTCAATAAAGGGTGGCTGGACTTTACTGGCCGAAGTCTGGAGCAGGAGCTTGGCAATGGATGGGCAGAGGGCGTTCACCTGGAAGACTTGGATCGCTGCCTGGATGTTTATCAAAATTCCTTCAACGCGCGCGAATCGTTTACAATGGAATATCGCCTGCGCCGAAGTGACGGTGAATACCGCTGGGTTCTGGATAGCGGAACACCACGGTTTGCTCCCGATGGCGCGTTCCTCGGTTACATTGGCTCATGCATTGACATCACGGAGCGGAAGAGCTCCGAAGAACAATTCCGGCTCGTGCTGGATGCTGCGCCAAATGCGATGATCATGGTCGACTCAGCCGGTGTAATCAACTTCGCCAACGCGTCGGCAGCGACCGTCTTCGGCTATTCTTTTAGCGAGTTGATCGGCTGCCAGATCGAAATGTTGATTCCGGAACGGTTCCGCGCTCAACATCCCGGCTATCGCAAACATTTTGTTTCTCAACCGAGCAGCCGCGCAATGGGAGTCGGTCGCGATCTTTTTGGCCGCCGCAAAGACGGCACCGAATTTCCAGTCGAAGTAGGACTCAGTCCGATCCATACCGCGGAAGGTCTGTTTGTTCTGGCGTCATTGATCGACATTACCGCGCGCAAGGAGGCGGAGCTAGAGCATGAGCGCCAAAACATGGAACTGGCCCGGGCGGGACGCGTCGCATTGATGGGCGAACTGGCGGCGTCGCTGGCACATGAAGTCAACAATCCGGTTGGGGCGATCGTAGCGAACGCCAGCGCCGGGCAGCGCTTGCTCGCGGCGGACAAAATCGGAACCGAAGAAATGACGGAGCTGCTTGCCGACATCGTGGCTGACGGCCGCCGAGCCGGTGACATTATTCGGGGCATTCGCAGTATGGTCCGTAAAGGCGAAGCTCAGCACTCTTTAGTCCAGATCAACAACTTAATTGACGATCTTCTGCGGATTGTCCACGGCGAGGCCATTGGACGGGAGGTTAGAGTCACAGTCGAAGTTGATTCCGACGCGGGCCAGGTTTGGGGAGATTCAGTGCAGCTCTTGCAGGTTCTTCTCAATCTCACCGTCAACGCATTCGAAGCAATGACCGCTCTGCCCGCCAACGCGCGGTCCCTTATCATTCGTGCGAGTCATGACGGAAACGGAAACATTCTTGTCAAAGTGCGTGATTCTGGTCCTGGCTTCCCCAGCGGCATCAGCGAACAACTCTTCGAGCCATTCTTTTCGACAAAAGCCGAAGGAACCGGAATGGGACTGGCGATCGCGCGCAGCATCGTGGAGGCGCACGGTGGATCGCTCTCGGCAGAGAATTGTGACGATGGCGGCGCCTGTTTTACGATTCGCTTGCCTGAAGCAAAGGAGGAAAAATCAAAGTCGCCGCCTTAACTTTCAGCGGGAAAGAATTAACCTCCGCAAGAAGTTCATTCGTGTCGCCAGGCGCCGGAGCCAAAACTTTTGGCCATACCCGCGAAGCCGCGGTGTGCGAATAGAAATTTACGGGTATCACGCCGGAGTGACGACGACATCGACGTGAGACTAAGGTCCAATATCATTTTATTTCCCGAAGCCTTATCGTTAACTG
Organism: Verrucomicrobiota bacterium; assembly: GCA_003218475.1. Lineage (GTDB taxonomy): Bacteria > Verrucomicrobiota > Verrucomicrobiia > Chthoniobacterales > UBA10450 > Udaeobacter. Next base: position 34,925 of record QHNR01000063.1, read on the forward strand.
CACACGCCACCTTCCCCTCACACATATGACAGCTTTGAAACACCTCGAAGAACCAGCTGCCCGAGTTTCGACTTTGGGACTTAACGGCTCCAATTCGATCTGGCTCCTTGACGACGACGCTTCCATGTTGAGAGCGCTCGGCCGTTTGCTTACGTCAGCAGGCTTTAGTGTGGAAAAGTTTAACCATCCTGCCGCCTTTCTCTCCAGGCTCGAGCAAGCGAGATGTAAGGTCGCCGTCCTCGACGTATGGATGCCCTTCATGGATGGACTGGAAGTGCAGGCGTTGCTCAACCAAAATTCGCCGGACACACAGATTATTTTCATTAGCGGACGGTACGATCCGTCAGTGCGCCAGACTGCGCTCGATGCGGGAGCGTTTGCATTCCTTGCAAAACCTTTCGAGGATGAGGTTCTGGTGAAGCTCATTCAAGAGGCCCTCCAGGCTAAGCAGTACTCCTGAGCCGTTCTCAACCACAACCAACCCAGTTCATTCTTTCTGACACACAGGGGGCAGCGAAGGCGAAACACCACGTGCCAGATGCTGCGCTGGTTATCCCCGAGCGAATCCTTCCAGTCTGCAAGCAAGCGAGCACAAAAGCGCCGTTGTGGGGGTCGTGCAAATGGGTGTCGGGGTACGACCAAGGTCCCATATACGATCCAACGACGATCCCTGAATGATGGCTGCGGAATAAAAGAAAGCCCACTTCGGTTCAGAAAAAAACTTAAGAAACTTATTGACGAGCCCACCCTTTACCCCTTATCACGCCTATCGTTATGAAAAAGTTATCTCTTATCTCAACAGCAATCCTGATTGGATTCCTCGCCGCTCCGTTGCAAGCCGGAACGGAGGTCTACAAGCAGGTTGCGCCGCCGCCGCCGCCACCCGAACTTTACGGACTCGGTTTCTACGGAGCGATCGACGCGGGGGCGAACGTCTATCAAAACCGCGGTGGAGACAGAACGTTTACGGGTGAAAACCGCATTAACGACCTAACCGATAGGGATTTTCAAGCTACTCTGGAGGTCTCGCCGAAGAATGACGTCGGCTTTTACGGCGGCATTAAACTCGGTTACGTCTTTGGCACGGGCGTATTTCGTCCAACGATTGAAGGCGACTTCTTTTACAATGGCTTTCGGGGCGGCGCTGACTTCACCCTGAGAGATCGCTTTGGTGACGTTTTAGCACAGCGCGACGTGACTACTTGGATCAATACGGGCGCGTTTATGGGGAACTTCATCGGGAGATTCGCATTTGGAAGATTTCAGCCGTATGCGGGCGCCGGGGTCGGCATTTACTATGCCGAATCTGCGGGGGTCGAGGTCCGGGACCCCGTAACCGGTCGTGTCCCAGTCAACACTGGCGGGGGGCGAAGTCACGCGGACCTCGCATGGCAAGTGGTCGCAGGCTCAGATTACTATTGGAACCCCAAGTTCAGCACTTTTATCGAATATCACTTCCTCGTTTATACCAGCACCCAAATCGATACTCGACAAGATCGCGATCTGAAGCAGCACCTCGTAGGCGCGGGTGTTCGGTTCCACTTTTAGAAGCACGCGGAATTCCCTGGTTAAGTTGATCGGCCTCCTTTGATCAGGAGGCCGATTTTTTTTAACGCGTATCGTCAGCACAACTGCCATAGGCCTAAAGTCCTATAGACGCATCGCACTAGCCACCACATGGTTGCGCTGATTTTTCTCGGATTTATGCGTCGGCGACGGTAAAAATCGGGTCATGAGAACAAAACTGTCTTTCTTCGCTGGCGCGGTGTTCGCAACAGTCGGGCACCTAGGAGCGGGCTCGATGGAACTCGCGCCGAAGGAGACCGCGCCGCCATCAATTACTCAGAGCGAGCCGTGGCAATTTACGATTGCGGTGCCCGGTTGGCTGGCGAGCTTCAACGGGACAATCGGGATCCGTGGGGTTAACGCGAACATCGACGTCCCCGTCACCGAAGTTCTGCAGCATTTTGACGCGATTTTGGCGGGGCGGGTCGAGGCACAAAAAGGACCCTTCGGAATATTCGGTGAAGCGATCTACATGGGTCTTTCGGACGTCACGCAGATAAACGGATTGATCAACAACATCCATGAAACAGTGGACCTAACTTACGTTGACGGTGCCTTAAGTTGGCGGCTCGTTAACCAGCCGCGCTGGTTCCTGAATTTCGCTGCCGGCACGCACTACACCACCGTCTACGAACAACTGGAACTACATTCCGACCCGATCCTGATTCAACAGACAAGCAAACAGTTCGTTGACAATATCGCCGACGATTTGCGGGACCGCCTTAACAAGGACATTTCTAACAGCGAATTTCTTGCTGCTCTCAAGGGCACAATCGAGGCAGACATTGTCAGCCGGATCGACAAGCATAACTTGTTAGAACGCCACGAAAGTAAACCAAGAATTCCAATCGGTCCCTTGGGCGGGCGCATTGAAGAAGATGTTGCTCAACGGGTCGAGAATTTTATTGAGAAGGAAAAGGCCGCTTTGGAGGCACGGATAGATGCGCTCAGGCTCATGGGAGCCGCACGTCGCGCCGCGGTTGCTCGCGCCGTTAATGCGGCTAAGGCGCGAATCGCGAATCAACTTGCGCTTCGCCTGGACAAGAGCCTGAGCCAAACTTTGTCAAAAGACGATTACTGGTTCGATCCATATGTCGGATTGCGCGCCCGTTACAATTTTAACAGGACGTTTTACACCGCAGTCCGCGGCGAGATCGGAGGATTCGGCGTAGGCGCCGACCTGATGTGGGAGGTCGAGACCGTGGTTGGTATCAACCTGACGCGTTCCATCTTTACAGAGATCGGTTACCGGGCACTCGGCGCTGACTACGAGAATAACGGGCTCCTTTTCGACGCAGTGCTGCACGGCCCGCAAATCACAACGGGGATCACCTTCTGAAGCATTCGTTAGGAACTTATTAAGTCGCTCTTCAAGGCTGGAAATGCTAATCAGGGTAAACTGGCCAACTAAGCCGCGAATAGCCACAAAAGTCAAAGCAGATGCGGCAAAATTCATCGCCGTTATCGCGATCGTATGCACAGTATTCTTTGTGGGCTGTGCCACCACACAGACTACCATGCAGAACAGAGAAAGCATGCTGGTGGCCTCCGGATTTAAGGTCATCACGCCTAAGACGGCAGCGCAGCAACAAAAGCTCCAAAACCTTTCGCCGGGCAAGGTAACCATGATCCATAAAGGGAAGAAAACATATTACATCTTCCCGGACCCGGTCCACAACCGCTCTTATGTTGGCGGACCCAGAGAGTACCAGGCTTACCAACAACTCCGTGCTACAAATAGACTTTCGAAGGAGAATCTCGAAAGCGGCGAGATGTACCAGGATTCGGAGATGCAGTGGAGTTCATGGGGCGGATGGGGAGCCGGCTGGAGTGCGAACGTTTTCGAATGAATGAGAGGGTGTGACAAATCGCTGCCACGGCCATTGCGCAGCGCTTTAGCTTGCCTCGGGCAGTGAGCTGATAGGATCTCGCGGCGGAGAGGATGGGACCAAGGTCCAATAGCGACAGCCGGCCAAAGTGCACATTTTTTTGCTTGAATGGCGCGGCATAAATACGTTCAAAACTTTTTCGCGATAATCGAGTTCGTGATCATTTTCCTGGTCATTGCCTTCTTGGCGACTACCACCGTTCCAGGCCTCCTGCGCCTCCGCAAACGCTCGCGGACATCTAAGATTATGCCCTTGCCACAATCATCAGATCGGCTCGCAACTGGATGAGCGAGCGGCCGAATCTTTCGGACATTCGTTCGGCACTCTCGTTTTACCGATGTAACGCTGTAACCCTACGTGTCCAAATACAACAAAAACAGGAACGCCCGCGGGAAGGTCACGGCAGCGAGTAACAAATCGACAGTGAAAAGGCATTACAGTAAATTACTGTTCGCAGCCGTGGCGCTCATTCCCGCCGCCTTGTTCGCGCAGAGTCTTGCTCCAACACCTCCCTTTGCTGATCAGGCCGAACTTTCCAAAGTGGCAGAATGGGTGCTTTCTCAAGGCACTGAAGAGTCGATAGCCCCTGAGCTGGCGGCTATACTCGGACTTGGCAGTGATCGTCTTCCAGTGAAGCTAAAGTCGTATCGTACGACGGAGGGTATTAGTCTCACATTTGCTTTCAGCACTAACCCAAAGCAAGAGGGCATCGTGATTTCTGCGCTCAAAACAATGGCAGATAAGATGGAAATTTATTCCGTTGGCACTGCCTGGCTTACGGACAGATCAGGAACTCTTCGCCAAACGATAGCGGTAGATGCTTCCGGCGCCAGGGTTCTTCCAAACAGTTCCCACGCAGCGAAATTTCAAGACATAAAGGCCTTCTTCATCAAGAAACTTCAGGCCACCAGTCCGACTACTGCCTTATCACCCTCTCCCAGAATATCTGCAACACGTGTGGGAGGGAAAAAAGAAACCAAGTGATAAGAGTTCAATGAAACTACAAAGCTGCGATCTGCTGACGCTCTTAGCCTCGCCTTGGGCACGGCGGGACAGCGCATGGCATAGGCCTAAAGTCCTATAGGGAAATTACCTAAGGCACACCAAATTGCGCTTACTCAGATGAGTTGGTGAGTAGCAACAATCAGAACAAATGCCTATGAAATCAGCAAGACAGATCTTCCTTTGCGGGATGGTCGCTGCCGCCGTCATGGCGGTTGCGCCTTCTGTCCGAACCCAAGTGCAAATCACTGGCGAGCCTGGCTCGCCCAGCGCCACGACGACCATTGACGGCAAACAACTGCCGCCGCCACCGATGAAGTTCGGCGGCGTGATCAAGGAAAGCGTTTCGGATTCCACACCCTGGTGGCCGCCGCGCGTCGTCCCGCCCAAGGGCGCGCCCAACATCGTGCTCATCATGACTGACGACCAAGGCTACGGTATTTCGAGTACCTTCGGCGGCGTCATCCCGACGCCGGCCCTGGATCGCATCGCGAAATCGGGGCTGCGCTACACGCAGTTTCATTCTACCGCGCTCTGCTCGCCTACGCGTGCCGCGTTGATCACCGGTCGCAATCATCACTCGGTGGGCTTCGGCGTGGTCGGCGAATTGGCCACCGGCTATCCGGGCTACGATTCCGTCATTGAGCCGGACAAGGCCACCATCGCTGAAATCCTGAAGGAGAATGGCTACGCGACATCGTGGTTCGGGAAAGAACATAACACCCCCACCTATCAATACAGTCTGGCCGGGCCTTATGACCAATGGCCTTCAGGCATGGGCTTCGAGTATTTCTACGGGTTCATGGGTGGCGAGACCGACCAGTGGACGCCTTACTTGTTCAAGGATCATACGCAGATTACTCCGTGGGTTGGGCATCCGGGTTACAACCTCACGACCGATATGGCGGATGAGGCCGTCAAGTATTTGCATAGCATGAACGCGGTCGCCCCGGACAAGCCGTTCTTCCTTTATTACGTCCCCGGGGGCACGCATTCGCCGCATCAGCCCACAAAGGAGTGGATTGACAAGATCCACGCGATGCACCTGTTCGACAACGGCTGGGAAAAGTTGCGTGAGACGATATTTGAAAACCAAAAGAAGCTCGGCGTCATCCCCGCCGACACGCAACTGACTGCATGGCCGGACGGACAGGCCGAATTTGGCGGCGCGAAGCTGCCCCGGTGGGATTCACTTTCGCCGATCCAAAAGAAACTTTGCGTCCGCCAGGCCGAGGTCTTCGCCGCCTACGCTGCCTACACCGATTATGAAATCGGCCGCGTGATCCAGGAGGTTCAGGATCAAGGCAAGCTCGACAACACGCTTGTCATCTACATCTGCGGCGACAACGGCACGAGTCCCGAAGGCACGTTGGAGGGCACCTACAATACGTTGACGGCTTACAACGGCATTCTGAAATTGCCGGAGGCGTTGCAGTTGCTGCATTACGAGGATTGGGGATCGGACAAAACCTATCCGCACATGGCGGTGGGCTGGACGTGGGCTTTTGACACGCCGTTCAAATGGACTAAGCAAGTGGCGTCGCATTTCGGCGGCACGCGGCAGGGCATGGCCATTTCCTGGCCCGGCCACATCACGGATGCGGGCGCCATCCGCACGCAGTTTCACCATGTCATTGACATCGTGCCCACCATTCTCGAAGCCACCGGCATCAAGGCTCCCGATTTAGTCAATGGTATCCCGCAAAAACCGATTGAAGGCGTTAGCATGGCTTACACGTTCGATCCCGCGGCCGCGGGACCAAACGTCCCGTCGAAGCATGAGACGCAGTACTTCGAGATGGTTGGCAACCGTGCGATCTATCACGACGGCTGGATTGCTGCTACTACACCACCATCCGCGCCTTGGCTCCTGGGCGCTACGATGCCTCCGTTGGGTAACTATAAATGGGAACTCTACAACGTCGCCAAGGATTATTCTGAGAACAACGACCTCGCTGCTCAGCAGCCGGACAAACTGAAGGAAATGCAGGCATTGTTCCTGACCGAGGCGGCAAAATATCAGGTTTTCCCCTTGGACAACTCGGGCTTTGTGCGCGTGCTCGCGCCGAAGCCGAGCACGACCGCCGGCAAAACAGAATTCACCTACACGGGTGTGAACGCCGGCATTCCCTTCGGCAATGCGCCCGGCATTTTGGATAAGGACTACACCATCACCGCCGAGATAACGGTTCCCAAAGGCGGCGCGGAGGGAATGATCGTAACGATGGGTGGACGTTTTGGCGGTTATGGCCTTTTCCTGCAAAAGGGCAAGCCGATTTTCGCCTACAACCTTCTTGATATGGAGCGATTCCGCTGGGAGGGCGGCATAGGTGGTAGGATAGGCGAAGACTTCTTTGGCCGTGCGCTCGCGCCAGGCAAACACACACTCGTGTTCGACTTCAAATACGACGGCCCCGGCCCTGGCAAGGGCGGTACTGGCGTATTTACGGTGGACGGCAGGGAGTTGGCGAAGAAGACGATCGCGCACACGATTCCGTTGATCATGACCGTTGACGAAACCTTCGACATCGGCCTGGATACCGGCACGGGAGTGGACGAGAGCTACAAGCTGCCGTTCAGGTTCACCGGCACGATTGACAAGCTCACCTTCAAGCTGGGCCGGTCTCAAATGACCGCGGCGGAACAGCGGGCCATTGAGGAGAAACTCATCCTAGCCACGGACTAAGCGGATAAGCAACAGCAGCAGCGAAAGACGAGGCGTAAGCAAATCGAGATGAAGCAACTGCTCACTCTCGCTGCCGTGATCGAAGCGGTCACGGGTCTGGCGTTGATAGTTGCTCCGTCGCTTGCGGGGCGACTCTTACTCGGCGCGCAAGGTACCGGCGTCGCCATACCGGTAGCTCGCGTACTCGGTATCGCCTTGATCGCATTAGGGATCGCCTGCTGGCCGGGCCCGGCATTGCTCGGTATGCTAGCCTACGGCGCGCTTGTTACTGCGTACCTCTTGTATCTTGGTATTCGCGGTGAGTGGGCCGGCCCGCTGCTATGGCCCGCAGTCGTGTTGCATGCGGCGCTGACGCTGCTTCTCGCCCGGGCTTGGTGCAAGCCATCAAAGAACAGAGCAACATAACAACTGGCCGAATCGAAAAAGGGTGTAATCATTACTGAGATCACGTCATGAGCTGGGTCACACTACTTTGGTCGATGGACGCTGCGTTCTGTTTCACGCTGGCGTGGATCTATTTGCTGGTGTCGCTCCAGCAGCGGCAGAGGTGGGACCATTGGCTGTTTTCGTGCTGCGCCATGGCGGCTGGAGCGAACGATTCTAGGCCAACGCGCAAACTCGGTCGCGGCTTCTCTAATTTTTTCTTGGCGCCGGCTGAAGTTTTCGTGAGCGTTACATCAGTCGCTCGAGGCCGACGTAGAAATAAGAAGATTCGCTGAGGCGGTGAGGCGATGCACTCGCGACCTTTTTCCAAGCTGCCAGTAATTGGTATTTTAACAGTTGTCTATTTCATTGCCGGCAAGTTCGGATTGATGCTGGCATCTTTGCACGCAAGTGCATCGCCGGTGTGGCCGGCAGCGGGAATTGCGCTCGCGGCATTGCTCGTACTCGGTTACCGAGCCTGGCCTGCAATTTTTATCGGTGCATTTCTGGTGAACGTTACCACTGCGGGCAATGTCGCCACATCGCTTGCCGTCGCGAGCGGCAACACGCTCGAGGCTGTTTGCGGTGCCTGGCTGGTGAATAGGTTCGCCGGCGGCACAACCGTCTTCGATCGTCCGCAAGGTGCCGTTAAGTTCGCGCTCGCAGCAGTGGTTAGCACAGTTATCGGTCCAGCTTTTGGGGTGACCAGTCTTGCACTTGGTGGATTTGCCGATTGGGCCAATTTTGCTGCGATCTGGATGACGTGGTGGCTGGGCGACACAACGGGCGATCTTCTGATCGCTCCATTGATTATTCTCTGGAGCATCCCATCAAAACGGCGCTGGAACAGGAGGGAAGCTGTTGAAGTGGGCATCCTCCTACTGCTGTTGTTCGTCCTCAGCGAAGCGGTCTTTTGCGGATGGCTTACAATTTCGGCCAGGAATTATCCAATCGCATTCATCTCCCTGCCGATTGTGATTTGGACGGCCTTCCGCTTCACGCAGCGCGAAACCGCTACGGGCATCTTTATTCTCTCAGCGATCGCGATTTGGGGCACAATGCATGGTTTCGGGCCATTCGTCGGGGAAACCGAAAACCAGTCGCTTCTTGCTCTGCAGTCCTGGACGGCTGTGCTCACCATTACTGCGATGGCGCTTTCCGCGGGCATGGCGGAACGCGGGCGGGCTGAGAAGGCACTGCGGGAAAGCGAAGCGCGCATGAGCCTCGCGGTTAACGCGGCGAACCTCGGTCTGATGGTTTGGGACATCCTGGGTGACGAACGTTGGGTAACGGAGAAATGGAGACAGTTGTTCGGCTTCGCGGATTCGAAGCCAGTGACGTTTAACCGATTTCTCCAGATAGTGCACCCCGGCGATCGCGAACGTGTAAAGCAAGTTGTGCAGCACGTGTTGGAGCACGGTCGGGAGTACGAAATCGAATATCGCATCACGCGGCCGGACGGAAGCACCCGCTGGATCGCTGGTCATGGCAGCGTCGAGTTAGACGAAGGTGGCAAAGCGGTCTTAGCGCGCGGCGTGTCGCGCGACATCACCAAGCGCAAAATAGCGGAGGAAGAGTTGCGTGAGAGCGAAGCGCGTTTTCGCACCGTAGCCAACGCCGCGCCCGTGATGATCTGGATGTCAGATCCAGACAAACTTTGCACCTTCTTTAACAAAGGGTGGCTTGACTTTACCGGCCGAACTCTGGAGCAGGAGCTTGGAAATGGATGGGCAGAAGGCGTGCACCCGGAAGACATAGATCGCTACCTCGACATTTATCAAAATTCCTTCAACGCGCGCGAATCGTTTACAATGGAATATCGGCTGCGGCGAAGTGACGGTGAATACCGCTGGGTTCTGGACATTGGAACGCCGCGCTTTGCGTCCGATGGCGCGTTCATCGGTTACATCGGCTCATGCATTGACATTACTGAGCGGAAGGCCGCTGAAGAGAAATTCCGGCTCGTGCTCGATGCTGCGCCCAACGCAATGATTATGGTCGACCCAGCCGGTGTGATCAACTTCGCTAACGCGTCGGCAGCAACCGTCTTCGGCTATTCTCTCAGCGAGTTGATCGGCTGCCAGATCGAAATGTTGATTCCAAAACGTTTCCGCGATCGACATCCCGGCTATCGCAAAGATTTTCTTTCTCACCCCAGCGGCCGCGCAATGGGAGTCGGGCGCGATCTTTTTGGTCGTCGGAAAGACGGCAGCGAATTTCCCGTAGAAGTGGGACTTAGCCCGATGCGCACGACGCGAGGCGTATTTGTTCTGGCATCATTGATCGACATTACCGCACGCAAGGCCGCTGAAGTGGAGGCGCGCCAGCGTCGCGAACAGGTCGAACTTCTCGGCCGGGTCAGCTTGCTTGGCGAGATGACTGCTTCTCTCGCGCACGAATTAAACCAACCGCTTGCGGCGATCGTGAACAACGCCACCGCCGCGATGCAATACATCGAACAGGGCAAGCTCGACCCCGAACAACTACAGGAGATTCTTACCGACGTGGTGGGAGACAGTCGCCGCGCGCATGACATCATGCGTAATGTGCGGAGTGCGATTAAGAAGGGCAGCGCGATTCGCGGGCGGATCAATTTGAACGACGTGGTGAAAGCCGTCACGCACATGGTTCACCCGGATGCCGCCGCACACTTCTGCAAGGTGGAAATGTCCCTCGCGCCAAATTTGCCGACCATCGAAGGGGATCCCACCCAGATTCAGCAGGTGTTGATTAATCTCGTGAGCAACGCCTTTGATGCGATGCGTGGTACGCCGCCGAGCCGCCGGAAGGTGGAGATTGCCACGAATTACAATGGCGACGGCACGATCTCTGTCGCCGTGCGCGACTATGGTTCCGGGATCGCAGAGCCAACGCAGGAGCGCCTTTTCGAGCATTTCTTCACCACGAAAGAGGAAGGTCTCGGAATGGGTCTTGCCATCGTGCGCTCGATCGTCGAAGCACATGGGGGAAGCATTGCAGCCGAAAACGCCGATGGAGGTGGCGCGCGTTTTCGTTTTCGTCTGCCGACTAAGGAGGGGATGCCACAATGATGACTCCAACTGCAATGGTGTTCGTGATCGATGACGATGAAGCGGTGCGAAAAAGTCTAGGGCGGTTGTTAGGCGCTGCCCATTACAGAATCGAACTCTTCAAGTCTGCTTCCGAGTTTCTCTCGCGTTCAGCCCATCCCGGACCTTCATGCGTCGTTGTCGACGTGCGGATGCCCGGGTTGAACGGAATCGATCTGCAGAAAGCTCTCATCGAACGCCACCGCGAAGAGCAGATCATTTTTATAACTGGTCACGGCAATATCCCGATGTGTGCCCAGGCAATGAAGGCAGGTGCCGTCGATTTTCTCCCGAAGCCTTTCAAGCCCAAAGAATTATTGGCAAGCGTCGAACGCGCCCTGAGACGCTCGGCCGAACAACGCCGTCGCGCGGCGGAGAAGAATCATGCCCGCGGCCTGCTCGAACGGCTAACGCCGCGCGAGTTTCAAGTTATGCAACTCGTGATCACGGGGCTGCTCAATAAACAAGTTGGCGCTGAGCTCGGAATGGCGGAAAAGACGGTTAAAACCCATCGCGGCCATATTATGCAGAAGTTGGGGATCACTTCGGTCGCTGAGCTTATAGGCGTGGTGAAAAAAGCTGAAGTGCCCCCGGCGAAAGACCTACGACTAAGGTCTCATAGCGTTGCGACGGTCTGACATGCTAATGTAGTGGCATGTTTGCCCCCGCACCTGTTGTTTGTCTTGTCGATGATGATGCATCGGTTCGCAAATCCATTGCCAGATTTCTTGAATCCTCCGGGTTTAAAGTCGACGCGTTTAGCGAACCGGAAGCATTTCTTGGACATTTGACGACGCATTCTGTCCCCGTGGCGGTCTTGGACATCTGGATGGAAAGCATGACCGGAATGGAATTGCTCGCCCACCTGTGCGCGAGATCACCCAAGACCCGGGTTATCTTTATTACTGGCCATGAAGATCATGCCGCCGAGGCTACCGTCAGGCAGGCCGGCGCTTTCGCTTTCTTCATCAAGCCTTTTGACAACAAGCGATTTTTGGCCGCTGTGCGAGATGCCTTTGGACGGACCTCCCCGGAAAAGGAGGGACAGACCAAACCCGAGTCGGCGCGAACATAGCGCCGTTTTGTTCGATCGAAGACCGAGGTCCAGCCGAGTCAGATAGGATCGGCTAAGCAGCCGTGGAGCTGGAAGCAGCCCGCGCGCGGCTACATCTGACCAGAAATGTTTCAACGAACATTGCCATCCGCCGCCATCGTCGTCTGCGTGGTCGACCACGATGCGTCGGCGCTCAAGAGCACGATTGAAGTTTTGTCTTCCACGGGTTACGAGATAAGACCATTTAGGGATCGGGATACGTTTTTGAATGTGGAGGAACAAATGCCACCGGCCCTGGCAGTTGCCGCAGGCATACCAGTGAATTTGGTTTATCGACAATGTACGGGAGAACACTGCGGCCGCCAATAAACGGCCGGATACGTCCAAAGACCAAGGGGACTGAACATGATCGCGCTTAGCAAAGAAACTCTGGCCGTGTACCTGCTGGACGACGACTCCTCGGTTCTGAAAGCCACGCGTCGCCTTCTCGATTCGGCGGGTTGGAACGTCGAAGCCTTCACTGATCCGATTGCATTTTTGGAGCATGCTGCAAC
>QHNR01000064.1 GCA_003218475.1 Verrucomicrobiota bacterium
GCAGTTCGCCGTAAATTGACGCTGCGTCATTGTAATTCTGCTGTTTGTAGAGCGCTTCGGCTTTTAACAACTTCGCCTGGTCGGCGCGCTCGCTTGTAGGATTCGTCGCCAGGAATTCGTCCACTGCGGCAGACAGAGCTGACGGATCAGTGTTCTAAACATTGATCAGCCGCTGATAAGCAGCGTCCTTTGCTTCTTCCCGGTCCGGATACTTCGTGATAATCTGCCGATAAAGCGCATCGGCTTCCTTTGAATGTCCGAGTTGCCGCTCACTATTTGCTGCAAGCAACAACACCTCGGCCTGGGCGGCCTCGGGCAGTTTCTCTAGCTCTCTTTTGTAATCGGCTAGCAGCTGTGCGTATTCGCCAGTCTGGTATTGCAATCGACGCAAACCGACTTGCGCGATCGGCCGGAATTTTCCAGCCTCAGGAAGAGTGCGACCCTTTTGCAACAAGGCAGTAGCCCTATCTGCCATGGCCTTATCACTTTTGCCTTTGTCAGCCTGAACAAGTTCGAGGGCGATCATCCCACCACGCACGGCGGACTCTGCTTTTAAGGCTGGTTTTTGGGATTCATTAGCGAGCGCTTCGTATTGCTTCAGCGCATCAATCTTTCTTCCGCGCGCAGCGAAAATGGATGCCGCCGTCAAGCGTGCGTCTTCACGATATGGATTGGGATTTCCGGCCTCAGCGACCAGCGCGTAAATATCAGCGGCTTCTTCCTTGCGCCCGGTGGCCTCCAGGCAACGCGCTTCGAAATAGTGCGCCGAAAGCGCTACCGCGGGTTCCTTTGATTTCGCAGCGGCACGATGAAAAAGCGGAAGCGCCGTGCCGTAATCCTTTTCTGCGAACGCCATTTCAGCGAGAGCATACGCCGCGGGCCCAGCAAACTCGCTATCGCCGTAGTCGTTAAGCACTTTCTGGAGATTTGTGCGAGCGCTCGAGGTGCGATTGAGATTTCGATAGCATTCGCCAAGCGAGAAGTAAGCGTTCGCTCGGCCGGGACGCCCCGGATAATCGTCGAGATACTTTTGATATTCCGGGACCGCCAGATCGTAAAGCTTGCGAGTGAACAGGCCGTTCGCGTAATCGAGCTGACGCTGAGCTGCGTTCTCGCCTTCATGCTGTGATGGCTCTGAAGAGTCCTGCTTTAGAGAGCGGAGAACTCTATCGATTGATTCATCCGCAGGAAGAGCACGCGGCGCAGGCGCCTCATCGACTGGCCGGGCACGGCGAACTTCCGGCTGCGATTGAGCGATCAGGCTGCTCGCTGTTGAAAGCAGCATCGCCAACCCTAGTGCGTTTGGCACGACGTAGCGCAAAAAGCGACGCGGGGACGCGTGCGCACTCCAAAAGCTGACGCGAACCAGAATTGACGTCATGGCTGAATTTCGCACGAAGTGCTTTGGGAGTGCGAGGCGTTTTCGCATCGCTTTGTTCTTAAGTCGCTGCTTAGGAGAACGTCGGTAAACGGCGGCTCTGCCGCTCCTTTTTCATTTTGCGGTGGCGAACGCCACGTTAGTTATCCCCGCTTCGGTACAAATGTTTAGTACGTTGATGATGTTTTTGTAGGCGCCGGCTTCGTCACCGCGAATTACCACAGCCTGGTCGGCATTCAATTGGACGAGGCTTTTTAGCAACTCAGTTAGCTCCGGACCGCTCAAAGTGCGGCGGTTTACAACCACATTGCCGTCTGCCTTCACATTGACAACAACGTCGCCAATCGGCGCAGTTTTTTCCTTCGCAGCGGAGGCTTTTGGCACCTTTACGTCAAGCTCGTTCTCCGTGCGCGCTGCGTTCCACGTGAGCAGGAAAAAAATCAACAGCAGCAACAGGACATCGACCAATGGCGCCAGTTGAATACCGGGATGATGCAGAGGCGCGTGACCACGCAGATTCATTACAGTTTGAGCAGGCTCACAGTTCCTGTTCGATCAGCACAGGAGTTCGCTCCGCGCGTTTGCCGTACTGCAACGAAAGCAAAGCCAAAACGTGCGTCGAAGCAGCTTCCAACTCCGAGATCAGCTTTTGCGCTCTGCCGCGGAAGAAAGCGTAGAACATCATCGCTGGAATCCCAATGGCCAGCCCTGCGGCTGTATTAACCAGTGCTTCGCTAATCCCGCGCGACAGCGCGACGTATCGCGCCGACCCGATGTCGGCTCCCAGTGCTCCAAAGGAATGGATAATTCCAAACACCGTGCCCAGCAGCCCCAGCAACGGCGCAATCATTCCGATGTCGGCGAGATAAATGACGCGGTTGTTCAGACTGGCCGCGACTCGTGTGCCTTCCGTCTCAGCGATTTCGCGAACCTGTTGGAAATCTGCGTGTGGATTCTTGGTGGTGAAGTCGAGCATTTTTTGCACGACTCGCGCAATGGCTTCTCCATGCCGATTGGACACAGCGAGCAAGCCGAGATAATCGCGTTTCCGCAGAAGTGCATCGGCTGTAGCCATGTAACCGCTCGAAACCACGGCGCCCCGCCGGATTGTAATCAAGTAAACGACCACGAGCGCGACGAAAAAGATCGACAATAAAACGAGCGGAATCATGACCGGCCCGGCTTTGACGAGCGTCTCCAAGACGGTCTGCGAATGCTGGGGAACCAGAGGGGGAGTAGGTTCCTGCGCAAGCAGAGGCGACGCGCTCGCCAGCGCGGCTAAAAGCACAATCCAAATCTTCATGCCAGAAATTTGGTAATGATATGCGGAGCGATCAGCGGATGCAAATGGGCGTAAGGCAGGCAATCCTCCGTGCTGGCTCGCAGCCATCGCCCTTGCTGCGTCGAATCCCTCGCAGACAGGATTGTCTGCGTCACTCACCGGCGCACCAAAAATATATGCGCCGGTTGAATATTCGGATCGAGTTCGACGTAATTGCGGCGACCGCGCCATGTGTAGCTCGCGCCGCTCAGTAAATCCTGCACCCTGTAATCGTCGCTCTCCATCTGCCCGAACTTTTCAATCGGTACATCCACGAAGGAATTCTGCTTGTGATGCGGATCGAGATTTACCACAACAAGAATGATGTTGTCGCGTGCAGCGGTCATCTTGCCGTAAAAAAGAATGGCTTCATTCTCGGCATGGTAGAACGTCAAATTCGTGTAAAGCTGGAGCGCGCGGTTTTGCTTCCGAATTTTGTTTAGTTTCGTGATCCAGTCCTTGATGTTCCCCGGCGCATTCCAATCGCGTTCCTTAAACTGATATTTTTCAGAATCGAGATACTCCTCGCGACCCGGCAAAGCTTCATTCTCGCACAGCTCGTATCCGCTGTAGATGCCGTAAAGAGGCGAAAGCGTCGCCGCCAGAAGAACACGGATCATGAATGCCGGGCGCCCGCCCTCCTGAAGAACAAACGGCAAGATGTCGGGCGTGTTTGGCCAGAGGTTTGGCCAAAAATATTCACTCATCTCGGTCTGCGTCAGTTCAGTAAAATATTCGATGAGCTCGCGCTTCGAATTTCGCCACGTGAAATAGGTGTAGCTCTGGTTAAAGCCCGCTTTGGCCAGCGCCTTCATCATCTTTGGCCGGGTGAATGCTTCAGAGAGGAAAATCGTATCGGGATACTTGTCGCGGACGCCTGTGATCAAGTACTCCCAAAACGCGACCGGCTTGGTGTGCGGATTGTCCACCCGAAAGATGCGCACTCCGCGCTCGGCCCAAAACAGCACAATGCTCTTGATCTCGGCCCAGAGCTCGCGCCAGTTCTCGCACCGAAAATTCAGGGGATAAATGTCTTCGTATTTCTTCGGCGGGTTCTCGGCGTACTTGATCGTGCCGTCTGGCCGTCTGTAAAACCATTCGGGGTGCTCTTTCACGTAAGGATGATCGGGCGAGCAATTCAGAGCAAAATCGAGGGCAATTTCCATTCCGCGTTTTTGCACCTCCTGTTGAAACCAGTCGAAATCGGCGAGCATCCCGAGCGAAGGCTCGACAGCCTTGTGTCCGCCCGCCTCGCTGCCAATTGCCCACGGCACGCCCGGATCGCCCGGCTCACAAATGAGCGAGTTGTTCCGTCCCTTGCGATTCGTGTGACCAATGGGATGAATCGGCGGAAAATAAATGACGTCGAAACCCATTGCATTGGCGTCGTCAAGCCGCGGCAGGCAATCGCGGAAAGTCGATCCGGGATCGCCGCGGCCTTCTGCCGAGCGCGGAAAAAATTCGTACCACGCCCCGAACAACGCCGCTCGTCGATCAACAACGACTCGGGGAACGGGAACATACTGCGTCGCGTCGGAGCGATCCGGATAGGTTGCCATCAGCACCTCCAACTCAGGGGATTGTGCGATGGCATAAATTTCTAAGCTGGCGGCGCCGGAGATTTGTGTCGAAAATTCGCGCAACCGCGCCGCATCTGCTCGATCGCGCGCACGCTTTGCGGCAGATTCCACGATGGCCGAGCCTTCCAATGCTTCGCTTCGCAGATCGGAGATGCCACCCTCAAATTTTTTTACGAACTCGCTTTGCCAACTGCGAAAAGTGTCTGTCCACGCTTCGACGGTGTATTCGTGAATGGCCTGGTCATAAAGCGTGCAGACTCCGCGCCAGCGATCGTTATCGACGAAACTCATTGGCGTTTCCCGCCATGCGCGTTTCCCGACGACGCGCCACTTCAGCACGGCGGCCACGACGTCGTGTCCATCCTTAAAAATGTCCGCTTCAACCGCGAGATCTTCGCCAAGGATGCGCTTTACCGGATAATCCCCGCCGTCGAGCAGCGGCTGCAGTTCCTCGATAACAACAGATGGAAACGTCCGGGCCATTCGCCATCCAATCAACCGAGATTCACAAGGCGCGAAAGAGCAAATCGATTACCATCAGAGCAGGTTGGTAGGGCGCGACCTAAGCCTCCTCGCCGTGGCGATGGCGCGCTGAAGGAGACGGACGGCGTAGCGGTCCGTCCCTACAATCGATCAAATCGGCCCTAAATTGCTAACTGAAAGGCGCACTCGTACAGCCCCGAGTTGCGAAGCACTTGCCGGCGCACACGAGTGCCGAGGACCGCTTCGAACATATCCTGCTCGAATCTCCCGATGATCGGATAATGCTCCAGCAGATTTAGAATGGGGGAATGACATTCCAGAATTCGTGGCCCGCCGTCTTTGTTGTTGATGAACTGGGACATGTATCCTTCGCCATCACGGAAATGAGCGAGCCACTTCGCCCGTTCCGCCACCGTATCTCCCTTCGCCTTGGCTTTGAGTGCCGCGCTCTTCTTTTTAAAAACATTGTAGAGCAGCTTTTCCGGCGCGTTTGGTCCATAGATTTCCTCGGCCGCTTTCAAGAGGTCTAGGGTGAATTGGTGACTATCGGCTTGAAAAAGATCGTGGCTCCGACGCGTCAGCCGATAGACCATCTCCGGCCGGCCCATTCTTTGCGGGCGACGCCATGTGTCTAGATAACCGTCACGGTGAAGAGTGATGCAATGCTGCTTGATGCCCATGTAGCTCATGTTCATTCTTTCCACGAGCTCGTTGACAGACATTCCCCTAGTGCGCTTGAGCGAGTTAATAATCTCAAGCCTTTGAGTGCGGCCAATTTCCGAAATTAAACGTTGGTTCATAAAAATACCTAAGGTGACAATTGTGTGACGAAAGTGTGACGAAAAAACTGAGGGTGCGGACTTTATACGGCGAGCCCTTTAATACGCAAGCCCAAAATTAATACAACACCCGCCAAGAAAAGAAATTACGAAACAGGATCCCGCATGCGAAGCGACGCGAACTGCACGCGCCCTGTCTCCGTTGATTTGTCATGTCGACCGAAGTGGAGACATCTCTAAATATTAAGAGATTTGATTCTCTCACCTCCCGTTTGCTCAGCGTCCGGCCTTCCCGTGAATGTCGCAGCTTCCGTAGCCGCTCCATTCTCGACTGCGCTGCGCTTCGCTCGGAATGACAGACGATCAAGAATAGAGATACTCGTCGTGATACTCGCGCTGCGGCGCAAACTGGACGTTCTCGTTTCCAGTTTCCGGGTACTCGAAGATTTTGCCTTCGTAATTGCGAATCACGATTTTTTCGTTGTCGTGATACAGGACGTAGCCCGGATTAATCGGCACCTTCCCGCCGCCGCCGGGAGCGTCGATAACGAATTGCGGCACCGCGTAACCGGTGGTGTGGCCGCGCAAGCCCTCGATGATCTCGATCCCTTTGGCAACCGAGGTCCGCAAGTGCGATGATCCGTTGATGAGGTCGCATTGGTAAATGTAATAAGGGCGCACCCGACACATAAGAAGCTTGTGCACGAGCGTTTTCATCGTTTCAAGATCGTCGTTCACACCCGCAAGGAGCACGCTTTGGTTTCCCAATGGAATGCCAGCGTTCACAAGACGCTCTAACGCTTCCTTCACTTCAATCGTCAGCTCGCGCGGATGATTTACATGCACACTCATCCAGAGCGGATGATGTTTGGCGAGCAGCGCGCATAAGTCAGGCGTGATGCGTTGCGGTAGGAAAATCGGAACGCGCGTGCCGATGCGAACAAACTCGATGTGCTTAATTGACCGCAGTCGCGAAAGCAGCTTGTCAATTTTGTCGTCGCTGAAAATGAGAGCGTCGCCACCACTCAAGAGCACATCGCGCACTTCGTTGTGTTGTTGAAGATAACGGAACGCTTCCTCGAAATTTGTATGCAATTCTTGTTCACCAACTCCGCTCACCACGCGGCTTCGGGTGCAGTAGCGGCAGTAGCTCGCGCAACGATCCGTCACCAAGAACAGGACACGGTCGGGATACCTGTGCACTAATCCCGGCACCGGCATGTGCGAATCTTCGCCGCACGGATCGGCCATGTCGTAAGGGGACGTCCACGTTTCCTCTATCCGCGGAATTACCTGACGGCGGATTGGGTCCTCAGGGTTGTTTCGCGGCACCAGATTAAAAAAATGCGGCGTTACGGCCAGCGCGAGTTTGTCGCCCGAGAGCAAAACACCGCTGCGCTCCTCATCGCTAAGATCCAGGTGTTGTTCCAAGTGAGCGAGTGACGTAACCCGGTTTTTGAGCTGCCATTTCCAATCATTCCAGAGTTCCGTGGGCGTCTGCGGCCAAAAACCTGGCGCGTGTGAGACGAACCGTTTCCCGTTTCCTTCTTCTGATACAGGAGTAATCATTTGTCGTTAAAAAAGCTAAAGCCCTTAAATATCGCGTCAACGGAGGCACTTTTGAGTGCGCAGCGCACAATGGAGTGCCGACTGCACCGCAGCGTGACGGAACCGCGTAATTTACTTTCCACCAAGCACGCTCAGCTCCCATCGGTAGCCGTCGGTATCGTGAAACCAAAGGCCCATATTTTTCGATCCCGGAGCTTCCGGACCGATTTCGTTGCCGGAATCTTCCATATCGACGCCGATACTTTTTAAATGTGCGAGCGCTTTTCGCAGTGTCGCCATGTCTGGTAAATGAAATGACATATGATCAATCGTTTCTGGTGACGGCTTTCCTTTGAACAACGCGATCGTCACATTCTCGTTGCCGACCGCGACGCCGTTTTCGAAATCGAATTCCTTCCGCAATCCCAGCGCGCGCTCGAACCACTTCGCGCTTTCCTTCGGGTCACGCACCGCCAGGCCAAAGTGACCAACTTCCCCGAGCGTGAACGGAACTTTCATGTGAATCGTTGAATTACTGAATCGCTAAGTTATCGCATGGGTGGGCTAATCTGGTTCCGACCCATTTGAAGAAATCACCGGCTCCATGAAGTGCCGGTTGAAATCTTTTAGCGCGTCGCGCGGCGTATGACCTAGTCCGGTAGCACCCTTTCGCAGCTTCGGCCCCACGAAGGCCAGCCAGATGTCACCGATCATTCCCATCCGCGGCCGCAGCCGTGCTGCTGGACTTTTCGGATAGCTCTCGAGAAATTCTTCTACGTCTTCCTTTATTGCTGTGGGGAGCTCTTCGATTGCAAGCGACGTCATTTCTAAGGAAACGTCTATGCGCTGCACTTTGGACTTGAGGACTGCAAAAGCGTCCCCGCTCACGTCGTTTTTGGAGCGGACAGCGAGTGCGCCAACTAGACTGTCACCAGGAGATCAATCGCGGCCCCAGAGCATAGCCACCGAAGTCGTAAGGCTGCCGCCCATGTTAAACGTGAGGAATTTTCTCACGTTCTCAATCTGGCGTGCGCCGGCCTGTCCGGTGATCTGCTGATACGCTTCGTGAATCTGGCGAACGCCAGTTGCTCCTACAGGATGACCGTCGCCGATGAGGCCGCCTCCGGCGTTCACCGGAATTTCGAATGGCGCCTTGGATTTTTCGGGACGTACCTTCGGCAGCGTCGTAGCACCGCTTTTCACAAGCTCCACGCCTTTCCCGGGCTCGGCGAGGCCGAGAATTTCGTATGCGACGATTTCGGTAATGGAAAAACAATCGTGCACCTCGGCGCCTTGCAGATCGCGCGGGGTCAGGTTTGCCATGCGAAAAGCTTTCTCAGCTGCTTTGCGCGCGATCGAAAACGTTGGCGCATCTTTTTTGTCGAGCGGCAAATAATCGGTCGTGTGACCGTAGCCGAGCAGTCGGGCGATCTTGCTCCGATCGCGACCGATCTTGTCCAGATACTTTCCAGAAACGAGAACAACCGATGCCGCCCCGTCGGTAATCTGAGAACAATCCGAAACTTTAAGCGGCGGAGCGACGCTTGGATTCTTGTCGGAAACTTGCGATGCGCAATCGAACGTGAGATCGGCGTCGCGCATTTGCGCGAGCGGATTCAACTTGGCATGCGCGTAATTTTTCCATGCGACTTGAGCAAGGTCCGCTTCGGTCGCGCCGTATTTCTCAATGTAAATCTGCGCGATGCGCCCGAAGAGCTTCGGAAACATGAAATCGCCGTACTCCGGTTTTTCGTTGTGATAATCGGCGGCCGCGCCGAGGACATCCGACCCGTCGAGGGAGGACATCGTTTTCTGCTGTTCCGCCCCAACCACGAGCACCACATCGTAAAAGCCGCCCATGATCCACTCGGCACCCAGCAATACCGACAGCGCTCCGGAGGCGCACGCGGCTTCAGTGTGCATCGTCGGGATGCCGCGCAATTTCGGATCGATTTCCGGAATAAACGCGCCGAGCTGCAACTGTTTTGTGAACTGGCCCGCGTTGAAATTTCCAACCGCGCCCGCCTGAATTTCCGCGGGATCAATCTTCGCGTCGTCGATCGCCTTTTTGCCGGCCTCAGTGATGATGTGCCGGATTGTTTTCCCCTCCTTCTTCAGGTTGCGCTTAAAATCCGTACGTCCGCCGCCGAGAATGTAGACTGACTCGCTCATGCTGTTACTTTAACCGATTTCTTGAGCGAGTCATCCTGAGCGAAGTCGAAGGATCCCGTGTAACTAGCTTTTCGGTTTCGCAACGGGGTTCCTCAACTTTGTTCGGAATGATGGCGTTTTTCAGTTTTATCCGCCAAAAGCATCGATTCCAGTAATGTCACGGCCGACGATCAATGTGTGGATGTCGTGCGTGCCTTCATACGTGGAGACGCTCTCAAGGGTCATGAGATGCCGAATGACAGAGTAGCGATCGGTGATGCCGGCGGCGCCGAGCATGTCGCGCGCCTTGCGCGCGCATTGCAACGCCATCCAGACATTGTTGCGTTTGGCTAATGAAATCTGCGCGGGACGCGCTGAGCCCGTCTCCATCATCCGCGTCAGACGCAAGGCGAGCAATTGCGCCTTGGTAATCTCCTGCGCCATCCAGACAAGTTTTTGTTGCACTAATTGGAAACCGGCAATCGGGCGACCAAATTGTTCGCGCTCTTTCGCGTAAGCGAGCGCGGTTTCATAGCAATCGATCGCCGCGCCAATCACTCCCCACGCGATTCCTAGTCGCGCATGCGAGAGACATGATAAGGGCGCGCTCAGCCCTGACGCTTTGGGCAACCGGTTCTCCGCAGGTATGCGGCAGTTTTCGAACCAGCATTCCGAAGTGCGCGACATTCGCAGGCTGAACTTTCCCTCTATATCCTGCGCGCGAAACCCCGGCGCATCTTTCTCCACGACGAATCCACCAACGCGCCCATCGTCGTCTTTCGCCCAAATAACTTTCACGTCCGCAATCGACGCGTTGCCGATCCAGCATTTGCTGCCGTTTAAAACGTAATAATCGCCGTCGCGTCCGGCGCGGGTTTCCATTCCGCCGGGATCTGAGCCGTGTCCGTGTTCTGTTAGCGCAAAACAACCCACGCTCTCGCCCGATATCAATCCTGGCAGCCAACGCGTGTGTTGTTCCGGCGATCCGAATGAATGGATTGCTTGTATTACGAGCGCGCCTTGCACCGACGCTAGCGAGCGCAGACCCGAGTCGCCGCGTTCGAGCTCTTGCATGATGAGCCCGTACGCGGTGTAACTAACGCCTCCGCAGCCGTGCTCCTTCAGATATGGAGCGTAGAAACCCAGTGCGCCCATCCGCGGAATGAGATGTTCCGGAAATTTCCCCGCGCGATGGCACGGAACGATCTCCGACAAGACTTCCTCTTGCACAAAACGCCTTGCGCCATCACGGGCGGCCCGTTCTTGGTTCGTAAGAAGCTCTTCGACGTTGTAGTAATCCAGCGAGGACATGTCGTGTCATTCCGCAGTAGTGCGCGCCAGTTTAGCGGTCGACAGAAGCGAAGACAATGGCTCGCTGCCATTGTCGCTGTTGGCAGACAGAATTGCGGCGAGTGTTGATCAGTGCCGGAGACTTCAATCGCCGCTAAACGCTTGCGCGCAGGGTCTTCACGTGCGGATAGCTCAAGATCAACTCGTCCGCCGTGATCAAAGTGAGATTATGCACGCGCGCGGTGGCAACGACGACTCGGTCCACCGGGTCCTTGTGAAAGTTGCCTGGTAACTCGTACGCTTCAGCAGCAATTTGCGGCGTTACATCCAGCGACTGCGCACCGAGAGTTCGAACTGATTCCGCGATCCACGCCGAGGCCGACTCAGCCAACTGAATGCGGCGCAGAAAGA
>QHNR01000066.1 GCA_003218475.1 Verrucomicrobiota bacterium
CTTTTCACCGCCTTTTTGCGGTTCGAGGAAATATGGTCTGTAGAAAAACTTAGGATCGACCTGTTCCAAATCCACAAAGTCGGTGATGTCAATGGAGTGCGTGGACTCAATGCGCACCTTTTCGAAGTCCTCATCCTTCATGACAACGTAATGGCCACGTTCGTATTCGAACCCCTTTACGATTTGGTCGGCTGGAACTTCTTTAGAGTCGGCTTCTGCCACCTTTTTGTATCTGATTGGGCTGAGATCGCTGGACCGAAGCTGTCGAAAGCTAAGCTTTTCTTCGCGCGTGGCCGGATAAACCGCCACGGGAATATAAACCAGCCCAAAGCTGATGCTGCCTTTCCAAATAGGTCGCATAAGAAATGCTTTTCCCATAGCAGGCTAGCCCTGTCAATCACGGAGGCCT
This sequence comes from Verrucomicrobiota bacterium, assembly GCA_003218475.1. Taxonomy (GTDB): domain Bacteria; phylum Verrucomicrobiota; class Verrucomicrobiia; order Chthoniobacterales; family UBA10450; genus Udaeobacter. The sequence continues at coordinate 410 of QHNR01000066.1, forward strand.
CAATACCACAGGCCGAAATTGCCTTGCAACTTCCCGAAAGAGCTTGATCTTGAGGCTAGCGTATGAGCGTGTTAGCCAGCTTCATGAACTTGGCGGGGCCAGACTTAATTGTCATACTGCTGATTATTCTGGTCTTGTTCGGAGCAAAAAAACTGCCCGAGCTCGCTCGCGGAATGGGTCAGGCTGTAAAGGAGTTTCAAAAAGCAAAGGACGAATTCAGCGACGAACTCCACAAAGCCGGAAAGTCTGAGACCGACGTCGCCAAATCGGATGTGAAGCCGGCGCAATCGACTGTGGCGCGGATCGAAAATCAGCCTGCCGCCACGGAAGTGCGCCCGGATCCAACTCAGGCAGTCACTCCCGGAGACAAAGCCCACGAGGTTTAAGAGGAACATCCCCGTTCATTTCCCACCGAGCGCCCGCGTTCGGATCCTAGGCGTTTGACCCGGTGCGTGATTTGCAGCAAAATCGCGGCTCGTTATGTCTGAACCGGATTTGCGCGTCCAAATCAAAGAAATGCTGGTCAAAAATCTGATGCTGCAAGTTACTCCTGAGCAAATCGGCGATGACCTACCACTTTTCGGACCTGACGGACTCGGCTTGGATTCCATTGACGCGCTCGAGCTAGTGGTGAGCATGGAAAAGACATTTGGAGTCGGTGTGCCCAGCTCCGATGTAGCTGGGAAAGCGCTTCGGACTGTTAACACGATTCACGATTACATTCTCGAAAAACGTGCCGCCGCCGCGTAGACTGTGCCGCTTACCGCGCAGGTCATCGATCCGACGTGAACATTCTCTACGTAGAGAGTAGTCGCAGCTGGGGCGGCCAGGAGTATCGCACCTGTCTGGAGATTAATTGGCTGAATGGGCATGGCCATCAGGCGTGGTTGGTCTGCAATCCATGCAGTCAGGTTCACGACAAGGCCTCTGAACTCGGCACACGGCTGATCGCCATGTCACTCCGGAGCCGCGCTGACCCGCTGTGTTCGTGGCGCCTGTGGAGATTTTGCCGGCGAAACAAGATTGACGTGCTCAAAGCTTACAGCTCGAAAGATCATTGGATTTGTCTGCCGCTCTATTTTTGCGGCATTCCGCTGAGTCGCGCGCGCTGTATCACTGATCCAATTGGCAGCAAGAGTCGCGCCTTTGTTTTCAAGCATGGCTGTTCGCAAATCGTGGCCGACGCATCGGTGATCAAACGCCAGCTCGTACGGGAACATGGGATTGATCCTGCGAAAATTGAAGTCATCGGTTCAGCGGTCGATCTCGAGAAATTCAAACCGCCGCGTGACCCGAAATTTCGTCGTGAAATCGGCATCGACGAGAACACTCCCCTTATTGGGAACGTAGGCATGATTCGGCCTGACAAAGGACAGCTCGTTCTAGTTGAAGCGGCCCGTCTCGTTCTAAAGAAACGTCCTGATGCTCGCTTCGCGATTGTAGGCCAAGGCACCGGGATTTTGAAACGCGGCATCAATGTAAGGAACGCTATCGATCAGGCTGGATTGGCCGACAAAATCATTATGGCCGGATACCGCTGGGACACACCCGACGTTTATGCGGCGTGCGACATGGTGGTGATAGCTTCGCTGCGCACCGAAGCGTCTCCGATCGTCTTGCGTGAGGCTTTCGCCAGCGGCCGTCCGGTCATCGCCACAAAGGTAGGCGACATTCCGGAGATTCTGCGGGATCGCCAAAATGGCCTGCTCATAGAGCCGGGTGACAGTCAGGCGCTTGCAGCTGCGATCATTGAATTCATTTGCAATCCAAAACTAGCCGCGCACTGCGCGGCGAACGGTCTTCGCCACGCAACCGAGCATTTTTCGTTCGACAAAATGATGGAAACAAAACTGCGCGCGGATGTTGCGCTGACTCGAGCAAATGCCGGAGGCAATCCAGATTCCGATCGGTGTGTCGAACGGGAAGATTCGCCGAAGCAGTCCGCGAAAGAGCTCGGCGGCTAGGAGGATATCAGGTCCTCAAGGATTTCGCGCATGTGGCGAATGGGCAGCGAATAGTGGCCCGCATCATCAACGAACCGTGCCTTGCAGTGAGGCAAACGCTTTGCGAGTTCTTCGGCCAGGTGAACTGAAAAAGCCCGATCTTGCTTGCCATGCCACAGTCGAACCGGAACACGCACATCCTCGAGCGCAAACCCCCACGGCTCGGCGTAGATCCGGGCATCCGCTATTACGCCTTCGGCCGAAGCTCGCCATGCGCGCCGCTGGCTTTCAAAAATAGCTTCGAACGCCGCTGCGTCGCGTAAGCTTTCAGCGTCACACGGCCGTAACAATAGCATTTTTAAAACCAGTGGACGAAGACGGACAGGCGGCCGCAATGAGAGAACCGGGCGCGCCACGGTAAAGCGGAAGCAATGCCTTGGTATCGCTAACTTCGGCGAGTGGGGGAGCGCCGCCCACTATGGCCATTGCTCGCACTCGCTCAGGCATCGCGGCAGCGGTTGCATAAGCGTAAGGCGCGCCACCGGAGATCGCGAGCATTCGAAAGTCGCGGATAGCGAGATGATCAGCGATTCGTTCCACAAGGGCCGGCCAATCAGTTAACTTGCGATCGGGCTGCAAGCTCGAACCACTAATGCCCGGTCGATCAGGTGAAATGATGCGAATACCGAGGTCGCGCGCCGGTTCGTCTGTCAGTCGCGCCATGATGCGTGAGCTCGGCCATCCGTGGCAAAATATCACCGGCTCTCCATTTGCGTTGCCGTATTCTTCAAAAGCAATGACGGCACCCTTTTCGAGTTTAATCAAATTTTCTCTATGCATTTGCTCAGAGACGGGCTGGCCATTTTTTACCGCTTGTATTGCAAGCCTCCAAACTGTAGTCCAAAGTGTACTGCGAACGGAGCGCCGTCGCCTTTCGAAGTACTGATTATGGATGATTACTCACAACCTGTTCCGGGAAAAATCACGGTGCACGGCAATGGGCTTGGCGCACCATCACCGGAGGAGGTTGAAAAGCGTGCAAGGGAAATTGCGATGATTGATGAGCGCAACTCTGACGAATTTACCGAGGCTGATTGGAAGCAGGCCCGGCGGGAGTTGATGGGCGAGGAAAACAATAGGCCCCCCGAGGAGACCCCCGATAACGCAGATTTGACGGAAGAGTGGGCTGTGGTCGCCAGCTCGAAAGGTCACCGCATGCCGCGTCCCGGTACCGAGGAAGAGGAAACGATTGGTGAGCATTGCGTCATCGATGGCCTTGAGGAAGCCGCTCACGACCAGATGCTCGAAGCGCGCCGGGAAGAACTCCAACAAGAGGGAGACATTCTTTGAGCCTTGCCTCAGCGGAGGCCGAAACCGAAACGGTGGCGGCCGAGCGATCTCATTTGCACTCGAGCCCAGCGCGTGCGGAACGCTTGCTTGCTCGTTTTCATCAGGTCAGAAATTTCACCGATGCGCTGTGCGCCGGTCTCGAACCAGAAGACTGCGTCGTGCAATCGATGCCCGACGTTAGCCCGACAAAATGGCACCTCGCCCACACAACCTGGTTTTTCGAGACATTTATTCTGAAAAAATTTGTCCCGGGATATCGCTCCGAAATTCCGGAGTACGCTTATCTTTTCAATTCGTACTACAATGCGGCCGGTGACATGCACCGGCGCGATCTGCGTGGATTAATTTCGCGGCCAACAGTAAGGGAAGCACAACGCTACCGCGCTTCGATCGATTCACACATCGACACTCTGCTTTTCGATGCCGATGAGAAATTGCTCGATGACATCGAACCGATTCTCGTCCTGGGCAGGCATCATGAGCAACAACATCAGGAATTGCTCATCACGGACATCAAGCACGTGTTCGCGCAGAATCCGCTCTACCCTGTTTTTCGAGCAGGTAGGGCGCGTCACTCCGCGCGCGCCCAAGAACGGACGGCAACCCCGACTCGTCGGGGTCCCTACCGTTTCGTTGACTTCGAGGAGGCAACCGTCGCGATTGGCCATGATGGCCGTGGCTTCGCCTACGACAACGAAGGGCCGCGGCATCAAGCGCTGATTCCCGCATTTTCGCTGGCCTCGCGGCCGGTAACGAACGGCGATTACATCGCATTCATCGAAGACAATGGTTACCGGCGGCCGGAGTTCTGGCTGTCGCTCGGATGGATGACAGTGAACGAACAACGCTGGCAAGCGCCGCTTTACTGGACCAAACACAATGGCGCCTGGTGGCATTTCACATTATCAGGTTTTCGCCCCGTCGATGAGTCCGAGCCGGTGACGCATGTGAGTTATTTCGAAGCCGACGCGTATGCGAACTGGGCGGGCGCGCGTCTCCCGACAGAATTTGAGTGGGAGCGCGCTGCACTGGATTGTCCGATCGACGGAAATTTCGTCGAAGACGAATTATTCCATCCCGCACCGATGGCTGTAGCGTCCGCTGTCTCAGCGGAGAAAACGGCGCAAGATGAAGATCTTCACCAGATGTTCGGGGACGTCTGGGAATGGACACGCAGCGCCTACTCACCGTATCCTGGTTACCGCGCGGCGCCAGGCGCGCTCGGCGAATACAACGGGAAGTTCATGTGTAACCAGTACGTTTTGCGGGGCGGTTCCTGCGCCACGTCGCGCAGTCACATTCGCCGCACCTATCGCAATTTCTTTCAGCCGGAAAAACGCTGGCAGTTTACAGGAATCAGACTCGCACGCGATCCAGAATGAATCGGTAGGGCGCGACCGCCGGGCGCGCCGCCCCGCTTCCAATCTCACAATGGCCGGAGATTCCTTAACCGCTCCGCAGCAGATTTCCACGCTAGAGTCGTCGGATTTTCTTGCCGACGTTATTGCCGGGTTTTCCAGCAGTCCACGTACGCTTCCATCTAAATATTTTTATGACGAGCGGGGGGCGGGCTTGTTTCAAAAGATTTGCGAGCTGCCAGAATATTACATCACCCGTACCGAGATCGACATTCTGGATCGAAATCGTACGGAGATCGCGTCGCATCTGGGACCGAATATCGGGCTGATCGGACTCGGCACCGGCGCCGGCACGAAAACCCGCATTCTAATCGAGTCGCTAAAAAATCCAGCTGTTTACATCCCTGTTGATATCTCGGAAAAGCAACTGCGCGAATCGACCGCTCTTTTCCAGAAAATTTTTCCCGACATGGAAGTTCTGCCGGTTTGTGCCGACTACCTGCAGCCGGTGGTGCTGCCTACACCAAATCACAAAGCTGCGCGTAATATTGTTTATTTTCCCGGATCGACCATCGGCAACTTTGAACCGGATGAAGCCATGGAATTCCTAGGTCGCGTTGCCAATGTTTGCCGGAAAAATGGCGGACTGCTCATCGGCGTTGACTTAAAAAAGGATCAGCGTGTGCTGGAAGCGGCTTACAACGACAGGGCCGGCGTCACTGCGCAATTCAATTTGAATCTGCTGGAGCGCGTGAACCGTGAGCTGGGCGCAGATTTCGATCTCGATCAATGGCGGCACCGTGCGATCTACAATTCAAGCGCTGGCCGCGTCGAAATGTATCTCTTCAGCGACATTGATCAGTTTGTTCATTTTGATGAACACAAGTTCCATTTCCGTCGAGGCGAAAAGATCACCACCGAGTATTCCTACAAATACGCGCCGGAAGAATTTGCGACGCTCGCCGGCAAAGTCGGATTCGAGTTTGTTCGAATGTGGACTGACGATGCGCGCTTGTTTGGCGTTTTCTATTTTGTAACCACAACGTGACGCAGACAATCCTGTCTGCGTCCATGTGTGTTTGCAGACCAAGAACTTGCAGGCAGGATTGCCTGCATCACTCGTCAGTATGAGCGCGCTGATTCGCCTGGTACATGTCAGCAAAGGCTATGCGGACGCAACCGCGTTACGCTCGACCAATCTCGCGATCGAACGCGGCAAAACCACTGTTGTGATCGGTCCAAGCGGCTGCGGAAAATCAACTTTGCTGCGGTTGATCATTGGCTTAATCGAGCCGGATTCCGGCTCAATCGAGTTCGACGGCGCATCGGTTACCGCCGACAACGTCGCTGCTCTTCGCCGCAGGATCGGTTACGTGATCCAAGAGGGCGGCCTGTTCCCGCATCTAACCGCGCGCGCTAATGTCGTCTTGATGGCGCGCCACGTTGGAAAATCCCAGGAGGAAATGCAAAGCAGGCTTTTGGAATTATGCGAACTAACAAGATTTTCCGACAATCTGCTCCCGCGATATCCTGTTGAGCTTTCCGGTGGCCAGCGACAACGCGTCAGTTTGATGCGCGCTTTGATGCTTTCTCCGCAATTGCTGTTGCTCGACGAACCACTCGGCGCACTGGATCCGCTCGTACGCGCTGCGCTGCAAAAGGACCTTAAGGAAATCTTCGCGCGTTTGCGGCAAACGGTGCTGTTCGTCACTCACGACTTAGCGGAGGCCATTTATTTTGGCGACGAAATTGTGCTCATGAATGGAGGCCGCATCGTGCAAAAAGGCTCGGTAACAGATCTTCGCGAAAAACCGGCCGACCCGTTCGTCTTGGAATTCATCAACGCGCAACGCGGTCTTGCAAGTTTATGAATCGAACCAGGAAAGGAAAGCAATCCAGTCGATCACTCCTGGTTTCCTGGGTTCCATATTTCCTTCTGATTTTGTCCTGCATCCCTGTTTTCCTGATTAATTCTTCGTCTGCTGCGGAAATTGTCATCGGTTCAAAAAAGTTCACCGAGTCTTATGTGCTAGGGGAAATCGCCAAACGCACGCTGACCGAGGCCGCAATCCCAGCGGAACATCGCCAAGGCATGGGCGGCACCATTATTCTCTGGCAAGCGCTGCGTGGCGGACAGATCGATGCATATCCGGAATACACCGGGACCATTGGGCAGGAGATTCTAAAAAGTGATCACGCGTCATCGCTCGATGAAATTCGCGAATCTCTTGCAAAATTTGGCGTGGGCATGACGAACCCGCTCGGGTTCAACAATACCTATGCGTTGGTGATGCGCCGCAGCGAAGCGCAACGCCTCGGTGTGCGCACAATCAGCGATCTACGAAAACACCCAGAGCTAAAGATCGGATTCACGCATGAATTCCTGGACCGGCGGGATGGCTGGCGCCCGTTGCGCGAGCGTTACGCGCTTCCGCAACAGAATGTCATCGGCATAGACCACGCGCTTGGTTACAGCGCGCTCGCTAACGGATCGATTGACGTAAAGGACGCCTACTCGACGGATGCAAAAATAGAAGAAAATGATCTCGTCGCGCTGGAGGACGATCTTCATTTCTTTCCGAACTATGAGGGGGTGTTGTTGTTCCGACTAAACATGAGCGCGGATGCGATTGCTGCGTTGCGGCGCTTGGAAGGAACCCTGGATGAAAAAGGGATGACGCGCCTCAACGCGGAAGCGGAACGCACAAAAAATTACACGAGAGCGGCAAACTTGTATTTTGAAAGCGGCGCAGGATCGCCCAATACCGCGGGCGAATCGTTTCCGCAGAAGCTCGCGCGCTGGACACTTCGCCATCTGCAGCTGGCTGGATTTTCTCTAATGCTTTCGGTGATCTTCGGCATTCCGCTTGGCATCGTTGCCAGTCGCGGTGGAGCGATTGGGCAGGCTATTCTTGGTTTTGCAAGCATTGTGCAAACAATTCCATCACTCGCTTTGCTGGCTTTGCTTGTGCCTTTTCCCTTTTTCGGAATCAGCGTCCGCACGGCCATTGCCGCGCTTTTTCTCTACGGATTGCTGCCGATCGTGCGCAACACCGCGAGCGGTCTGCAGGATATCCCGCGATCACTGCGCGAATCCGCCATCGCATTGGGACTCAGCCCAATCACGCGGCTCTGGGAAATTTATCTACCTATGGCGTCCCGCTCGATTTTATCCGGAATCAAAACCAGCGCCGTGATCAATGTCGGGACCGCGACACTCGCGGCATTGATTGGAGCCGGAGGCTTGGGCGAGCCGATTTTGAGCGGCCTTAACTTGAACGATCACGTAACTATCCTTCAAGGCGCGATTCCAGCAGCCCTCCTCGCGCTGCTGGTCCAATGGTTTTTCGATTTGCTTGATCGTGTTCTCATTCCAAAAGGGCTCCGTTTGTAGGTGGATCGGCTTGTCCTCAAGGCGATGCCAGTCGCCGAAGGCGCAGATTAGAAATCAGGCGGCAGAGCCGCATCCATTTGCCAACGCGTTGAGGACAACGCGTTCCACCTTTGATCATTCCCGCAGCCACGCTTACTTAGCTGTATGGCGATCGCGTCCATCAATCCCGCGACTGGCGAAAAGCTGCAGGAGTTTTCTCCTTTCGACGATGCAGAAATGGAGAAACGGCTGGCGCGCGCTGAGAAGGCATTCAGTAAATATCGCCGTACGACTTTCACCGATCGCTCAGTGTTTTTGGAAGCCACAGCGGAGTTGCTATTCCAGGAAAAGAAAAAATTCGCGGAGATCATCACGCTCGAGATGGGCAAACTGTTTCGCGATTCGGTCGCGGAAATCGAGAAATGTGCGAGCGGCTGCCAATTTTACGCTGAGAACGGCGAGCGATTTTTGGAGGACGAGGCAGCGCAGACTGACGCTGCTGAAAGTTACGTGCAGTACCAACCGCTTGGACCGGTTCTCGCAATCATGCCGTGGAATTTTCCTTTCTGGCAGGTATTTCGATTTGCCGCTCCGGCACTAATGGCAGGCAACGTAGGGCTGTTAAAGCATGCGTCTAATGTCTCGCAATGCGCGCTTGCCATTGAACAAATCTTTTGCCGCGCGGGATTCGACGAGGGCGTTTTCCAAACGCTGCTCATTGAGCCGGAGCAGGTGGAAAAAGTGATTGTCGATCCGCGCGTGAAAGCGGTAACCCTGACTGGTAGCGAAAAAGCCGGGAGCACAGTGGCGAGCACCGCAGCGCGAGAGATCAAGAAAAGCGTGCTCGAGCTCGGCGGCAGCGATGCGTTCATTGTGATGCCGAGCGCAGACTTCGAGCGCGCATTGAGCACAGCGGTAAAAGCGCGCACCATCAACACCGGCCAATCGTGCATTGCGGCAAAGCGATTTGTGATTGCAGACAAAATTTACGACGAGTTTCTTAATCAATTCGTTGATCGCATGCGAGCCCTCAAGGCAGGCGATCCCATGGATGAAGCGACTGAGCTCGGTCCACTCGCGACTGAACACATCCTGCAAGGCGTGCACGATCAGGTCCAGAAATCGATTGCTGTAGGCGCAAAACCTTTGACTGGCGGCAATCGGATTCACGGCCCCGGATTCTTCTACGAGCCGACTGTTCTTGTCGACGTGCCAAAGGAATCGCCGGCCTACCGCGAAGAGGTGTTTGGGCCGGTCGCGTCTATTTTCCGTGTGCGCGACGCGGCCGACGCGATCGAACTTGCGAACGACACCAGATTCGGCCTCGCCGGCAGCGCGTGGACGAACAATGCCGAGGAACAAAAGCTCTTCGCATCCGAGCTGGACACAGGAATGGTTTTCATCAATGCCATGGTTGCGTCCGACCCGCGTCTGCCGTTTGGCGGCGTAAAACGTTCAGGCTTCGGCCGCGAACTCGGCGCCGCCGGAATTCGCGAATTCACAAACACGAAAACGATTTGGATTTCGTGAACTCGTAGCAAAAGTGAGGACTGAACCCATTTCCATTTTCTGAAGCCATGGCAATTCGTGAACCATATCGTACAAGGGCAGGGCTTATAGCACGCCGCCTGATCAAACTTGAGTCCTGCAGTCCTGGGCTAGTTCGTATGCGTTCCAACTGGGACTCATTTGTCATTTCGGCAATGATTCAAAAGCTAAAGGCGATTGGATTCCGCAAGCGCTTCTTGCAGGATTCGCAGCAGTTTATTTACGATTCGATTCTGTCTTACCAGAAAGCGGCTGAAGAGTGCCTTCCATATATCGTGCTCGCCGGACCCAAGAACCACCAAGGGCACACGCACTGTTGGGCCGGCTTCGGATTGTACGTCGGCTGGTATGGCGGACTCGCTATCACTGACTTTTTCAGGAAGAGGACAGGCGATCTAGATGGAGTGGTACTAATCATTAACATCGAGCCTTTTTCGACCAGATTAGCGATCTTCTCGATCCAGTACGGGAAAGATTCGAGGTCTATGATCGAGGTCAGCCGTTATGTCATATGCGAATGCCTTATTCTGACTACGAGGATTCAGTGAATCAGGCCGTGACGCATGGGTTGGCAAAGTTTGCGTTGGGTGAATGGAAGCTCGTAAACCCAATCCAACTTGTACCAGCTTCTTTCGGAATTGGCGTCTTGGTCTGTTTAGATCCTAGCCATTATGATTCAACCGCCTGCATCTTCGGTGTGCTTAGCTGGTAGCTGGGGTCAGAGCCTACTGTTCACACAAGTTGCCCGTTCAACCGATTTATCGGTTGCTTGCCTTGAGATTGATGACTTTTCACTTCTGTGCAGGATGGGACGGAAGATTTTTGCAAACCGGAAACCTGTTCGCGAATAACCGAGGGCCTCATAAAATTGATGGGCGGCTTCACGAGTGAATCGAGCTGTTAGACTCACTCGCGTAACTTTTCGCTTCGCAAAATCTTTTTCCGCTGCGGCAATGAGGGCGCGGCCGATGCCACTGCACCGCTGTTTCTTTGAAACCACGAGCGCGATGATTTTGCCGGAAGGATCGTTGTGCTCGTGGCTGGCGTGCGTCAGCGTGCCAATCATTCCGCAAACTTGATCGTCGATCTCGGCGACAAATGTTCGGAAGCCAGCATCGCTTAAGATGGATTTCAAACGCTGCCGCATTTCAGCACTGGCTGTTTCGTAGCCGAGCTCACACATGAGCGACGCAAGCGCCGGCGCGTCGCTCAAGCTGGCATTCCGAATTATGGGAGCCACATCAGCGGGCGCCTCAGTCTTCCGCACGGTAGTCCCTCAAACGCGGCAACAACTGTTCGAGAATTGTCGCGACCGATTCATCGACGGTTTGTTCGTCTGTGCGCACCACGATTTCCGCGTCGTCCGGCGCTTCGTAGGGCGCGTCAATTCCGGTGAATTCACGAATCTCACCAGCTCGCGCTTTTTTGTAGAGATTTTTGGGGTCCCGTGCTTCGCAAACTTCCAGCGGCGCATCAACAAACACTTCGATAAACTCCGCGTTACCCTCCAGCGCAATTTCGCGCGCACGGCGGCGATCCATTCGATAAGGCGAGATGAAGGCGGTGATCACCACGGTGCCGGCGTCCGCCATGAGTTTCGCGACTTCGCTTACGCGGCGGATGTTCTCTACGCGATCGTCCGGCGAGAACCCGAGATTGGAGTTCAAGCCGTGACGGATATTGTCGCCATCGAGCACGTAAGTATTCATGCCGCGATGGAACAGGTCGCGCTCGATTGATTGCGCAATGGTCGATTTCCCGGCACCCGAAAGACCAGTCAACCACACAACCGCTCCCCGATGGCCGGTACGCACTGCGCGTTCGCGAGCCGTAATTTTTTCCTCCGTCCAAAAGATATTTTTGCTCTTTGCGACGGTTCGATCCGTGTAAATGCCGCCGAAAATTGTGCCACCACCGCAGATTCGGCCGTCATCGATGATAACAAAGCGTCCCAGATTCGGAATCCGGTCGTGATTATCTATGACGAGTGGCGCGCGCGTTTGAATTGTAACTCTGCCAATCTCGTTTCGTTCCAATTGTTCGCGCCCGTCGCTTGTTGTCTCGAGTGTGGACGAATCCGTTACCTGCTCGATTGAAACGATCTGACATTTGACCTGCTGCGTCGCGAGACGCAGCTCATAAAGATGTCCCACCCGCAGCGGATCACGTACGATCCAGAACAAGTCCGCATGAAAGCGATTTGTCTCCACAGGTGTTTCGTTCTGGTGCGATGCCACATAGCCGCGCTCGACAAAAATCTGTTCCGCTAGGGTAATGCCGATTGAATCGTCAGCTACGCCGGGTCCGGTTGTGGACGCATTCCAACGCTCGATCGCAGCGACCACCGACGACTTATTTGCCGGCGAAAATACCAACTGGTCCCCCACCCTGAGAGTCCCGGTCTCGATCCGACCTGCAATGATCCGCCGCCCGTCAAAGCGATAAACGTCCTGCACACAAAAGCGCAGCGGTAGATCGGCATCGCGTTTTTGCGGTTCCAACAGGTCGAGAGCTTCGAGAACGTTCGCGGCGCAGTACCATTTCATTTTCATACTCGCCGTCGCGACGTTCTCGCCCTGCTTGGCCGACGCCGGGATAAATATCCGCGCGTCCAATCCGAGTTCGCGAAGAAATTTGCAATACTCCTGTTTGATCTCGCGAAAGCGTTTCTCAGAGTAATGTACGAGGTCCATTTTGTTTACGACCACAATCGCCTGCCTGATCCCAAGCATGCTGAGCAGATAGGCGTGTCGTCGGCTTTGTTCACGTACGCCTTCGTCCGCGTCGATTACGAGGATCGCTGCGTCTGCCCTCGACGCGCCGGTGATCATGTTCTTTAGAAATTCCTTATGGCCCGGCGCATCGATAATGGCGTAACGGCGGCGCGCTGTGCAAAACGAAATCTCAGTCGTATCGATGGTGACGTTTTGCTTCTGCTCCTCGAGCAGGGCGTCAAGCAGGAACGCGAATTCAAACTCCATCCCTTCGGCCGCGCAGGCCTTCTTTATTTGTTCGATCGTGCCTTCGGGGAGCGAGCCGGTGTCGTGCAGGATCCGCCCAATCAGCGTGGACTTGCCATGGTCAACGTGACCGACGAAAACAACGCGCAACTTCGGCTCGACATCTGAAATTGGACGTTGAGCCTTGGACGTTAAGCGTTGAGCGTTTCCTTCGCCGATCATAAAAATCCTTTTGCCCGCAACTTCTGCATTGCGTTTCGCTCATAATGGTCTTGCGCGCGACCAGCGCGCTCGGTTGTTTTTGTCGCTTCTAGTTCGGCAATGATCTCGTCGATAGTGGATGCGTTGCTTTCGATCGGATGCGTGATCGGACTGCAGCCGAGCGAGCGAAAACGTTTCCCGTCTCGGGCGAAATACATGTTCGGGATCGGAATCTTTTCTCGCTGGATGTACCGCCAGATATCCACTTCGGTCCAATCGAGCAACGGTTGCACACGGACATGTTCGCCTTTTGCAGCTGTGGTTACGAACTGGCTCCAGAATTCCGGCGGCTGATCCTTGTAATCCCATTCAAACTGCGCGTTGCGCGGTGAAAAGTATCTCTCCTTCGCGCGCGTGGGATCTTCGTCCCGACGAATGCCGGTGATAAGCGCGTCCCATTTGTATTGTGCGAGTGCTTGTTGCAGCGCGACCGTCTTTAGTTCATGCGTCACTGTCACTGGATCGTGCGTCTCGTACCCGATGCCGCGTGTGCGCGCTTCCGTATTGATTTTTACAATAAGATTGAGGTTGTGATGCTTCCTCGCCCATTCGCGGAATTCCACCATCTCCGGAAACTCGTAAGTGGTGTCGATGTGCAAAACCGGGAAGGGCACGCGACCGAAAAAAGATTTTCGCGCCAGCCAGATGAGAACGTTTGAGTCTTTTCCCATCGACCACGGCATGGCGACGTTTTTGAAAGCGTGATACGCCTCGCGAAAAATAAAGATGCTTTGGTTCTCGAGTTCGTCGAGATGCGTGCGGCTCAATTCCGTCATGAGATGCTCTTGCTGAAAAGAATTACGAAATTAACCACGAATGAAGACGGACTTACACAGATTCATGTTAGGGTGTTTCCTTCGTAATCCGTGTTTCATCTGTGTCAATCTGTAGCTGGTTTTCTCTTGCGAGGGCTAAGCGCGATCTTACTGTTTGCTGATGGCTGAAACTCGCCTAACAACGCACGATTCTAAGATCGAAGGCAACGTGATTTTTACGCGATTCGATGCCGCGCTCAATTGGGTCCGCAAAAATTCGCTTTGGCCAATGCCGATGGGGCTGGCCTGTTGCGCGATCGAGTTGATGGCAACCGCAGCCTCCCGCTTCGATATCGCGCGATTCGGCGCAGAAGTAATGCGCTTCTCGCCACGGCAATGCGATGTCATGATCGTGGCGGGCACTGTGACCTACAAAATGGCGCTGGCAGTAAAACGAATTTACGAGCAGATGCCGGAGCCCAAGTGGGTGATTGCCATGGGCGCATGCGCTTCCACCGGCGGCATGTATCGCTCCTATGCGACTCTGCAGGGAATCGATCAACTGATTCCGGTTGATGTTTACATTTCCGGGTGTCCGCCGCGTCCGGAAGCGTTGCTCGCTGGTTTGATGAAGTTGCAAGAGAAAATTTCTCGCGAACGGTCATTCAGGAACCAGAACCTCGAACTCGCAGAAAAACTCGAGGACGCGTTCGGATGAGCACGCTGTCATTCCGAGCGAAGTCGAGGGGAGCCCATGGCGTCACCGCAGGTTTGATCACGGGATCCTTCGACTCCGCTTCGCTTTGCTCAGAATGACATCGGAACTATGACGAGCCAGGAAATGTTCGACGCCTTAGGCGAAGCATTCGCCGAGAAGATTCAGGACAAGACTGAATTTCGCGGCGAAACGACGTACACGATTGCTGGTGGTGATCTGCATCAAATCGCCAAATTCTGTCGCGACGAACTCTCGTTCGATTATTTGCTCGACATCACAAGTATAGACAATTTCGACGACGAGCCGCGGTTCGAAATTGTCTATCATCTTTATTCGATGTCACACGGCTTTCATCTACGCTTCAAATTGAAAATCCCGGGAGAAAGCGGCGCTGTTGACACTGTTTCGGACATCTGGCCTACAGCGAACTGGCACGAACGCGAGGCTTACGACATGATGGGAATCAAGTTCAATGGGCATCCCGATCTACTACGGATTCTGATGTGGGAAGGTTACCCTTACTTCCCGCTGCGAAAAGACTTTCCGCTCGAAGGATTGCCGAGTGAGATGCCCGATGTCGCCTTCACAAAAGCCACGCCACTGGAAGGTGGACCATTTGTCACAATTCCGAGTACCGCCGGCTCAAAGGACCGCGAACCGCGGGCTCGTCCGCCGGAATTGTAAGTTCAAGATAACGCGTCCAGCCGCTCGACTCGCGAAACAGTTTCAGAGTGGCCCCTTGCCTAAGCAGCTGACACGGGCGGCGCGGTTTCGGGCTTTCGCGAAGCAGCCATCACGTCTGGGCGCACAGTTTCATCGCGTGGCACGACGTGCGTTTTGGCGCCGTGCCTCGGATAAGCGATCCGGCTATGCAACATCATTAAGAGCGTGAATCGAAAACGGTCGGCGATGACTTTTAGTTCGCCAAGCGTCAGGTCGCAGTCGTCCAATTGCCGGTCGCTAATACGTTCCTCGATCAGTTCGTTCACGAGCGATTCTATTTTCTGCGGAGTTGGTTTTTCCAGACTGCGCGACGCGCTCTCAACGGTGTCAGCGAGGCTAACAATTGCGCTTTCTTTTGTCTGCGGTTTCGGTCCGCTGTAGCGAAAACTCTCTTCGCGCACTTCTGGAATATCGTCCTCGCGAAGCTTCATGATTTTGCCGCCCGCGCGCGCGTCTTCATGCTGCTGAAGCGCGCGTTGATAAAAATAACGGACAACCGATGTGCCATGATGCTCCTGGATAATATCGATGATGCGCTGGTTTAGCCGGTGCTTGAGCGCGAGATCGACGCCTTCCTTCACGTGCGCGATGATGATTAACGCGCTCATTGTTGGCGCGAGGTCATCGTGCGGATTGCGTTCAAAGCTCATGTTCTCGGTAAAGTACTCCGGTTTCACCAGTTTACCGACGTCGTGGAAATAAGCGCAGACGCGGCAGAGCGTCGCGTTCGCGCCGATCGCTTCCGCGGCAGCTTCGGCGAGATTGGCCACCACGAGGCTATGATGATAAGTGCCAGGCGCTTCGATGGTCATGCGTCGCAACAATGGATGGTTTAAGTCCGATGCCTCCAGCCAGGAGATGTCCGTCGTGATCCCAAAAAGATTCTCCAGCACCGGTAGCACCCCGCCTACCAGGGTCGCAGTCAAAATTCCGTTGCCGATGGCTAGTGCGCTTTGCAGGCCGAGCATTCCCCAGTCGTTCGCTGTTGGATAGAACCAATTGATCGGCCCGATTAAACCAAACGTCAGTGACAACAGCCAGATCGCGAGCCCGACATAGATGCCGGCGCGGATCAATTTGCTGCGGCGTCGCACCTGTAATGTGAGAGAGACTGCCGTGAACCCGCTAATCAGGCTGGTTAATAGAAGAGGGGCATCAATTGGACCAAATAACATGCTACTCCATAAGCTCACGAAGAATGCAGCATAGAGACCGTGCTGGCGCCCAAGCAGCACGCTCAACACAAGCGGCGCAAACGCATACGGCGTGATCAAGCCGGCCATTTCCGGCTTTAAGAATCGGTAACTACCACTGTTACAAATGACCAGCAGCAGTTTGGTGACGGCCAGTTGCGCAAGCATAACGCCAAAGACAAGGAGAATTCGCGAGTTTTGCGAAAAGCTCTTCGGCTGATTGATCCAAAGCTGCGTAAGTGCCGTCGCCAAAACGAGCAGAGCGATTATAAAGTTCTTCGTTGGTTCCGGCTGTTGGCCACTAAAGACAAGAAAAGCAAGGCCGCCAGCAAACGCGGCGAATATGAAAAGCTTCGCATATAGCGAGTACTCGAGATTGCGCATGAGATCGTTTCGCGCCCGTCGTCGCCGCGTTTTCCGGGAAGCGAGGCCGCGTCTGACTAATCGCCCGCGTTTTAGAAGATCGAACATATGGCTCTTTATTTGCGCGGTACCGGCGCGGGTGAGCGGTGCTGCTGGTAGGCGCCAATGATAGCGCGCACCAGTTCATGCCGCACAACATCGCGCTCGGAGAAATACACGGTTGCGATTCCGGGCACCGTTTTCAATGCCTGCAATGCTTCGACGACGCCGGAGCGTTTGTTGGCTGGCAAATCAATTTGTGTGACGTCGCCAGTCACCACGCATTTGGAATGCAAGCCGATTCGCGTCAGCAACATGAACATCTGCTCGGTAGTTGTGTTTTGCGCTTCATCGAGGATGACAAAGGCGTTACTCAAAGTGCGGCCACGCATATATGCCAGCGGGGCCACTTCAATAGTCTGGCGCGCAATCGCCCGCTCCATTTCCTCCGGCTCCAACATCTCACGTAACGCATCGTAAAGGGGACGCAGATACGGCGTAATCTTTTGTTCGAGGTCACCGGGCAGAAAACCTAGCGCTTCACCGGCCTCCACGGCAGGGCGCGTCAAAATTATCCGCGCCACCTGCTCTTTCTTCAGTGCCGCCACCGCCATTGCGACTGCGAGATAAGTTTTGCCGGTGCCCGCAGGTCCAATCCCAAAGACGACGTCGTGCTTTTGAATTGCCTCAACGTACGCCCGTTGATTCGCACTTCGCGCCACAATCGGCGGCTTGCGTGAAGACGTTATGATTTTCGTCGAAACGATCTCGCCGAGGTTTTGATCGCTTTCTTCCGTCACCGCCTTGAGGGCATAATTAAATTCATGTTTCTGAATCTCCACGCCTTGATGGCGGGCTTTTTCAAGCTGTTCGAACACCTGTTGCGCTTTATCGACGCGACTTCGGTCGCCTTCTAGTTTGACCCAGCCTTCACGGGTGGTCACTCTCACACCCAGGGAATCCTCGAGGTTCTTCAAAAGTTTAATGTCATTCGCGTACAGAGACTGCAAAGCACGCGGGTCCTCAAACTGCAAAGTGCGCGTTTCAGTCATCGTCGTGGCACTGGCTTCCAGCCAATGCTCTATCGGCACGATGCCGATGACGCGAGCCTAAATTTACCGGAAACCATACACCAGCGCCCAATGCGTGCGTTCCTCCGGCGACTCTTCAACGCTGACTATGATGAAGTAGCTGCCGGTAGCTTTTGGAATCACGTGTGCAGCCGCGAAGTGGCCCTTCTCCCAGCCGTCTGATTCTTCCGCCAGCTTTCCATCCGAATCATAAACATGAACGGAGACCTTTGCCTTATCGATCTCTGTTCCCAGCCAGAACCAATATTCGTTGCCTTTGAACAATTGCTGCCGCACTGCCTTTTTTTCTCCAGAGCCCAAGTCGCCTCCCCAGTAATCTTCGCGCACCTGGAATCCTTGCTTCACATATGGTTCGGCCGCCTGAAGAGCGAAGGACTGTGCGTCATCGACGGAGGCGAAAATCGCAGGGTGCAGCGCTAACAGCCCCAGCAATACGGGGCTCGTCCGGAAGATCACTTTTGCGAATCGTTTCATCGAAGTTCCTCAGTCTCTCGTCACGATACCGTGGCCGAGCCGCGTCGTGATCTCATTGACCTTTTTCACTGAGTCGGCAGGAATGCGCCGATCTCCGACGTCAATCAAAGGTTTTACTTCGACCAGAGCGTCTTGAATTTGGCGGATAATCGGAAGATTGAACTCGGGCATGGCTTGGAGCCTTGTTTGAAAATAGGAAAGTAGATCTGGTTGATGCAGCAATTCGGCGCCGTCGCTGGAAAAATGCTCCGTCACTACTGAGGTCAACACTTCGGTGCCACGCAGCCACCCGCCCAAGCTGACAAGCTGCGACAGTTTTTCATCGTGTACTTCGTTCATTGCCTGTTGCACGCTGTTTTGCGTGCGATCCAGTTCCTGCCGCACATTTTCCCAATTACGCTTGTCCGCGGCCTCAATAATCGCCTTTGCGTGCGGGGTGATTGAATTTCCCACGCCGATTCCCTTGGCCAAGGTCAGGACGCGCTGCCCGATGTCTTTGACGGTGGGCGCGTCTTCCGCTTGCACCGCAATAAAACCGTCGGCGATGACTGTTCCAAGTAGAAGAGCAATACGCGGCCTCTCGGTAAAATTCGGTCCCTTATCGCTACGGACGTGTTGTTTCCAGTTCACTCCGCCTAGTTTATTGAGCGCACCAAAAATTTCGTTCGGCAGCGGCACGACAACGTCTTCGACAGTAGTCGTTAGTTTTTTAATATCGATGTGCTGTGGGGCTTGGGCGGCACCTGCGCACAGTGCAACCCCACAAAGTACGCATACGCTTAGCTTAAAACATCTGGTAAACGGAATCATTGGCACTTTCGACTGTTGATTTCGGGTTCGTATTCAGGATTTAATGAAGCGAACTTTAACCGGAACAGCTGCTATACACAAATCGACGCTGAAAAGAATTTGACTCACCTTAATCGAACGGCTCCGGTGCTCCGGCCGCATCGCTGCCTGCCTGCCCTATGGATCTCAACCGACTAGAGCACATCCTTGATCGCGCGGCTTCAAAACGAATAACAGTGATCGGCGATCTGATGCTCGACGAATTTGTGTGGGGAAAGGTCGGTCGCATATCACCAGAGGCGCCGGTCCCGGTTGTAGAGGTGATCGAAGAATCGTTCTACCCGGGAGGCGCTGCGAACGTTGCGCGGAACTTGCGCGAGTTTGTGGATCACGTCGCGACCATCGGATTGCTCGGAAAAGACCGCAGTGGGCAGCAACTTCTGGAACTGCTGACGAGACAAGAAATCGATATCTCCAATGCGGTTGAAGACGAGTCGTTTCGGACAATTCTGAAAACGCGGATTATCGCGCGTCACCAACAAGTTGTCCGTGTCGATCGCGAACAGTTTACCGGGCCATCGGCACAGCAACTTCAGCAAGTCGTGGCAGCGGTCCAGAAGAATATTCCCGACATCGATGCGATCATTTTTGAAGATTACGGCAAGGGTTTCTTGTCGACAAAGATGGTTTCGCAAATCACAGAGAATGCGCGCTCCGCCGGCAAGATTGTTGCTGCTGATCCGAATCCCCGTCACGTAGTCGACTGGCGCGGTCTCACAGTGGTTAAGCCAAACCGCGCGGAAGCTCTGCTCGCGGCTGGTATTCCCGGTCGCGACCCGGATAATGTTCCGCCGCAGGATGGCGATCTCAGGCGTGCAGGCGAAGCGCTTCTCAAGAAATGGGAAACAAAATATGTTCTGGTCACGCTCGGCGAGCACGGGATGATGCTTTTCCAACAGAACGAAGCGCCGCATTACATTCCCACGAAGGCACGGCAGGTTTTCGATGTCTCCGGTGCGGGCGATACTGCCATTGCTCTTTTCACGCTTGGACTTGTTTGCGGAGCGACTCCGATTGAAGCGGCGGAAATCGCCAACCATGGGAGTGCAGTTGTAGTGAGTAAACTCGGAACGGCCACTGTGACGCGCGATGAACTTATCGCCAGTTTCCAAGAGGCCAGTGGACATGACTGAGGCGCTGTCCGCTGCAGTTTTTGTCGATCGCGACGGAACCATCATTGAGGACCGCGACTATTGTTCAGATCCGAAAGACGTGAAGATCTTTCCCGGCGTGCCGGAGGCGCTGCGGCGTTTGAAATCGAAAGGGTTCAAACTCATTATCGTTACAAATCAGAGCGGCATCGGTCGCGGTCTGTTCACGCTGGAACAATATCGAGCTGTCGAAGCAGAAGTGTTGCGACAACTGGGCGATGGTGTGATCGATGCATCTTATTTTTGTCCGGACGCTCCCGGCCACCACTGTAACTGTCGGAAGCCGGCGACTGGAATGATCTGCGCGGCCGCGCGAGAACACCAACTTGATCTATCTCGCTCCTTCTTGGTCGGCGATAAGGAGACCGACGTTGAATGCGGACACAACGCTGGTGTGCGGGCGATCCGGGTTAAAACGGGACCTCACCGTGACACGGGCGACAGTAACGCAGATTGGATTGCCGAGGACTTGTCCGCCGCAGCGCAAATCGTTTTAGACCAGCAATGATCATCACGCTGTCATCCCGAGCCGCAAAGACGGCGAGGGACCTCACAATCGGTAGTCGGGCATGCGAACAAGTATTCGTGTGCCACGATCAAGGCGCGGGATCCTTCGGGATGACCGCGCGTTTAAATGCAAGGCCAGTTTGTCGTCTCAATGCGTAAAAGCGTAGGCATCATTCCAGCGCGTTGGAGTTCTACACGTTTTCCGGGAAAACCACTCCATCTCATTGCTGGCAAGCCTCTTTTACGCCACGTATGGGAACGCTGCCAACGCGCAGAGAAACTACACGCGCTCATCGTTGCTACTGACGATATGCGGATCGCGGAGGCCGCTTTCGATTGGGGCGCCGAGGTCGCCGTGACTTCGCCGAAACACCGCAGCGGGACC
Organism: Verrucomicrobiota bacterium; assembly: GCA_003218475.1. Lineage (GTDB taxonomy): Bacteria > Verrucomicrobiota > Verrucomicrobiia > Chthoniobacterales > UBA10450 > Udaeobacter. The sequence continues at coordinate 21,451 of QHNR01000066.1, forward strand.
GATCGGGTAGCCGAAGTGGCGCGCCATGCGAAAAACTTCGAGTTCGTGATTAATATCCAAGGCGATGAGCCGCTGATCGATCCGCGTTTAATCGACGACCTCGTCGAAAAACTGCAGTCGGATCGCAAGATCGACATTGTTACTGCCGCGCATCCGTTCCTAAATCCTGCCGACGCAGAATCACCGCACCAAAACAAAGTCGTCGTAGATCGGAACAATTGCGCTCTGTACTTCTCGCGAAGCGTTATCCCCTACCCTGCCAAACCTTCAGGTTTTCGCTATCTGCGCCATCAAGGCGTTTACGGTTTTCGTCGCGATGCGCTTCTCCAGTTTGTGAAATGGAAACCGGGTCCGCTGGAGCGGGCCGAATCGTTGGAGCAATTGCGCGCATTAGAAAATGGTGTAAAAGTTCATGTGCTCGTTACTAGACATGGTTCACCTGGCGTGGATACGCCGGCGGACGCAAAAGCGCTGGAGCAAAAACTCGCTCGCCCACAACAGGGATCTCTCTCCGGATGAAATACATTTTCGTTACTGGTGGCGTCGTTAGTTCGTTAGGCAAAGGCTTGACCGCAGCCTCGCTCGGCACGCTGCTTGAAGCGCGTCGTCTGCGCGTTGTTCTCCAAAAATTCGATCCTTATCTGAATGTTGATCCCGGAACGATGAACCCGTTTCAGCACGGGGAAGTTTATGTGCTCAACGACGGCGCGGAGACGGATCTCGATCTTGGCCATTACGAACGCTTCACCAATTGTGTCCTTACTCGACATAACAACCTGACCAGTGGTCAGGTTTACGAGACAGTGATTTTAAAGGAGCGGCGGGGCGATTATCTCGGAAAGACTGTGCAGGTGATCCCGCACGTCACTGATGTGATTAAGGGTCGTATCCGCGAACTCTCCGACGAGAGCAAATACGACGTCGTGATCACGGAGATCGGCGGTACCACTGGAGACATTGAAGGCCTCCCGTTTCTAGAAGCGATCCGGCAGTTCATTCTCGAAGTCGGCCCGGAAAATGTAGTGAATATGCACGTCACGCTTGTTCCTTACATCAAGGCCGCACATGAATTAAAAACAAAGCCGACGCAGCAAAGCGTTGCGAAGCTCCGTGAGATTGGCTTGCAGCCGCAGGTGCTAATTTGCCGCGCCGAGAAACCGCTCGACCGTGATGTGCGTCGGAAACTGTCGATGTTCTGCAGCGTTTCCGAAAAAGCCGTAATCGAGGAACGCGACGTCGAGCACACGATTTACGAAGTGCCGCTGACTCTACATTCCGAGGGACTCGACCAACTGGTGTGCGACTTGTTGCATCTCGAAACGCCAACGCCTGATCTGGCAGACTGGCGAAAATTCGTCGAGCGCGTCGTCAGCCCAAGCAAACGCGTCAAGATTGCGGTCGTCGGCAAATACATGGACGTCCGCGACGCCTACAAGAGCATCTACGAATCACTCACTCACGCCGCTGCAGGGGAGGACTGTGGAATCGATCTGAAACTTATTGAAGCCGAATCCCTGGAGCATGGCGTCGATGCCCAATTGAAAGATGTTGTCGGCGTCCTGATTCCCGGCGGATTTGGCGTTCGCGGTGTTGAAGGAAAAATCAACGCCGCGCGTTTCGCCCGCGAGCGCAAGGTTCCGTTTCTGGGTCTTTGTCTCGGCATGCAGGTCGCGACGATTGAATTCGCGAGGAACGTCTGTGTCATCAAAAACGCAAACAGCACCGAGTTCGACAAGAACACGTCAGAGCCGGTGATCTCGTTACTGGAAGAGCAGCGTGGTGTTCACAACAAAGGGGCAAGCATGCGGCTAGGCACATGGCCAACCAAAATTGTTGAGGGCACGCTCGCGGAAAGAATCTACGGTGACACCGAGGTCACGGAGCGGCACCGGCATCGTTATGAGTTCAACATGAAATATCGCGACCAAATGAACGCCAAAGGCTTTGTGATTTCAGGAACATCACCTGATGGCACTCTCGCTGAATTGATCGAGCTTCGCGATCACCCGTATTTTGTGGGCTGCCAATATCATCCTGAATTCCAAAGCAAACCGAACAAACCGCATCCGCTCTTCAAGGGATTCATTCAGGCGTGTCTGGGCCAACAGACTAGTCGTGCGACGCACGCTCGAGCCGATCAAGAATCGCCGCGCCGAGTCCCTGAGAGGGAACTCGTTCCGCAACGATAAGATCGAGACCGAGCACATCGAGCTCGCGCAAATAGCGAAAGAGATTCGCTGCGGCCTCCCGCAAATCCTGATGCGCGCTCAGATTTCGAACCGCGACAAATTTCAACGAGCGGCCGTCTCCAGTCCGCCGCTGGGCGCTCTGCAGATCTTCTTTCCCTGATACGGGATACCATGCCAGCAAGCCGACGCGCTGGTTTTTGGGCGGTGAAAAGGATTCAGCATTCTCGACTACACGCAACGGCGTTCTCGGCGCGTAATGCGACGGCAGTTGTCCCGGCGCTAAAATTTTCCGAGCAGGTGATGCGACGATGTTGACCTTCGCAAATTGGGATAATTGCTCTGTTGTAATCGGACCGCGGCGCAGGGTATCGATGCTGTTTCCGCCCACACGCACTATTGTCGATTCAAGTCCGTACTGTGTTGGCCCTGCATCGATGACCAGTGGGATTCGTCCGCCGAGTTCATCGAGCACGTGCTGCGCTGTGGTTGCACTGACTCGGCCGAAACGATTCGCACTCGGCGCCGCAAGTGGTTTTCCAAACATCCGAACGATTTCGGCAAAGACTGGATGGGCGCTGATTCGTACTGCGACCGTGTCAAGACCAGCAGTCGCGATTTCAGGAACGATTTCGCGTTTCGGCAAAACTATTGTGAAGGGGCCTGGCCAGAACTTGTCGGCTAATTTTGAGATCAGTTGTCTATTTTGTTCCGGAACATTGACGATTTTTTCTAACCAGTCGGGGGACGGAAGATGAACGATCAGTGGATCGAAACGCGGCCGTTCCTTCGCTTCAAAAATTTTCGCGACCGCAATCGGATTCAATGCATCAGCAGCAAGCCCGTAAACGGTTTCGGTGGGCAATGCGACGATTTCGCCTTTGCATAGCAGTTCAACCGCCGCAGCGCGGTCGGTTGAAATCACTGTCGTCATTTTGGCAATTTCGCGGCCAGGACAGCTTCGGATTGGTTTTTGCGGAACGCTTCCAATTTCTGGCGAATCGCCTTATCGGACGTCGCGAGAATTGCCGCCGCTAGAAGCGCAGCGTTTTTCGCGCCCGCTTCGCCGATCGCCAATGTACCGACGGGAATGCCGCCCGGCATTTGCGCGGTGGATAACAGAGAGTCGAGTCCCTGGAGCTTCGATTGAATCGGAACACCAAGAACGGGCAGCCACGTGTGGGCGGCAATGACTCCTGCCAAATGCGCTGCGCCGCCCGCGCCGGCGATGATAACTCGGAATCCGCCATCCGCTGCTTTTCGCGCAAACTCTGCAGTCGCATCCGGCGTGCGATGGGCGGATAGGACGCGCGCTTCATTCGACACACCAAGATCATCGAGCGTTTCCACAGCGTGCCGCATTGTTTCCCAGTCCGATTTGCTCCCCATGATAATGGCGACGACAGGTTTCCGTTCAGGCATGGCCAAAATTGTAAGGCGTTTGATTCGTTCGCGCCACCAAACTCACGCTTCGGGCTTCCCGTCTATGTCGCTCGGCGCCCGCCGGCTCCATTCTGTGAAACGCAAAGCACAGGTAAAATGTCCCATCAACACCGTGCTTCAGCGCGGTGTGCCATGCATGCCTAGAGCCAACCGTTTAAATGGCTTCTTCGCTGCCGGCCCTAATGCACCTGGCTGAACCCAGGTGTTAATGAGATATTTGGCCAGTGAACAGTGGCGGCAAATCGGTCGTTTTGATCGGGATGATGGGCGCAGGGAAATCTTCCGTCGGACGTTGCCTGCAGCGGCGAACGAAGCTCACCTTGCTCGATACTGATGAGATCGTTGCCTCGAAATTCGGAATGTCGATCCACGAAATCTTTTCGAAATACGGCGAGCACGCCTTTCGTGAAACGGAAACTCAAGCACTTCGTGAAATGACCCCGCCTAAACAGGCGATCATCGCAACGGGCGGCGGGATCGTATTACGTGAAGAGAACATCGCGTTTTTGAAACGGCTTGGCGCAGTGGTATGGCTTAATGCCAATGAAGAAACGCTTTTCAAACGCGCTTCGCGATCCGGGAATCGACCGCTGCTGCGAGGCGAGAATCCAAGAGAGGCGTTCGCGCGAATGCTACAGGCGCGGCTGCCGCTTTATGCGAACATTGCACATCTCCGCCTCGATACGTCGATGCTTACAGACGAAGAAGTTGCCGTGGCAATTTTGAGCAAGCTTGGAAGACTTAATCCGGAACCGGGATTAGCGATCCCAGCTACAGCGTCATGACTCTGATTTCGAGAGCGGAATTGAAGGCGCAGCTTGTGTCCTTTGCGCACCAGATTGGTTTCAATTCATGTCGCATAGCGGCTTCCGCCAAGCCGGCGCATGCGACTGAATTTCGCGAATGGTTGCGCGAGCGCGCACACGGCGAAATGACTTACATGGAGCGCGGCGAAGAGAAGCGTTGCGATCCGCACAAAGTTCTGCCCGGTGCGCGGTCGATCATTGTCGTAGCGATGAATTATTTTCAGGGGGAACTAGCAGGCGACACGCCCGCCTCTACAGAAAATAGAAAGCGAGGAAAGATCGCTCGGTATGCGTGGGGGGACGATTACCACCAAGCTGTCGAAAGCAAGCTCGACAAGATCGACACGTTTCTTCGCGACTTCGGCGGACAGCAAAAATGTTACGTGGATACCGGGCCGATCCTGGAACGCGATCACGCAGCCCAAGCTGGTATCGGCTGGCATGGCAAAAACACGATGTTAATCGATGAACGCCTTGGGACCTGGTTCTTTCTCGCGGAGATTTTGACGACGCTCGAATTGCCACCGGATCAACCAGTCGCCGATCGCTGTGGAACGTGTGAACGTTGCATCAAAGCGTGTCCGACTGGTGCGATTACAGCCCCGCATCGACTCGATGCGCGACGCTGTATTTCTTACCTGACAATTGAACTGAAGGGTCCCATCCCGCTGGAGCTTCGACCGCTCGTCGGAGATCGCATCTTCGGGTGCGACGACTGTTTGGACGCGTGCCCGTGGAACCGGTTCGCGCAGGTTTCCCACGAAACAGCTTTCGCGGCGCGCCATTCGACGATCGGGATATCGTTACGGGAATATCTGGAACTAAGTGATGCAGAGTTCCGCGCGTTTTTCAAAAATTCACCAATCAAACGGATCAAGCGTCGCGGGTTTCTGCGCAATGTCTGTATTGCCTTGGGTAATGCAGGCGACGTGTCCGATATTCCGGCGCTCGAACGCGCTGCAGCCGATGAAGAGCCACTAATCGCAGAGCACGCGGAATGGGCGATTCACCAAATCCGATCTCGCTACGCCACCAGTCTGCGGGATTGGGAACAAAGATCGGCGTCCTGCACGGAAGCCGTAATTAATTGAATCCAAAGCCGCGCCTGTCCGCATCTCAAGCTTGTCATGAACGGGATTTCGTTTGCAAGAGTCAAACAACCAACTAACGCTGACGCTTTCATCCCAACAACGGCTCCTCCAATGCACCAAACTGTAAGCACCCCTGCGCCCGCGCCTTTGACGGCGAAGCAGCGTCGTGCTCGGCGCAAAAAGCAAATCATCTTCGGATCGATTGGCCTGGTCGTACTCTGGATCGCTGTGTCGATCATCTGGAGCAAGCGCGAGAAGCCGATTCCGGTCACAACCGAGAGGGCGATTCGCAAAACGATCATGCAAACGGTCTCGGCGACAGGAAAAGTACAGCCGGAAACAGAAGTAAAAATTTCCCCCGAGGTTGCTGGCGAGATCATCGAGCTGCCGGTGGAAGACGGAAAAGCCGTTATGAAAGGCGATCTGCTGGTAAAGATTAAACCAGACTCTTACAAGGCCCTGTTGGAACAACAGGAAGCTGCGATCAGCGCAGCGAAAGCGACCAACCTTCAGCAGAAGGCGACGATGTTGAAAGCGGAGCATGACTTCAAAAGGGCGGAGGACCTGTTCAATAAGAAGCTGATTTCAGAGCAGGAATTCAATGCTGCGCAAGCCGCGTACGACGTTGCGAAGAACACTTTCGAAAGTTCCCTGCACGAAATTGAGCGCGCGCAGGCCGGCTCGAGTCAGGCGCGCGACCAATTATCGAAGACAACAATTTACTCGCCTATTGATGGCACGGTCACAGTCCTTAACAGCAAATTGGGCGAACGTCTCGTGGCTACGGGACAATTTGCCGGGACGGAAGTGATGCGCGTGGCAGATCTCAGCAACATGGAAGCGCGTGTCGATGTGAACGAAAATGACATCGTGAATGTGAAGGTCGGCGACAAGGCCGAAGTGAAAATTGACGCGTACGGGGATCGGAAATTTCACGGTACCGTTTACCAAATCGGTAACACTGGAAAGACAACCGGCGCCGGCACGCAGGAAGAGGTCACCAACTTTGAAGTGAAAATTCGAATCGAAGACCACGACGTGATACTGAAGCCCGCGCTCAGTTGTACCGCGGAAATCCAAACGAACGAGGTGAAGGACGTCGTGGCCGTGCCGATGCAGGCCGTGACCATTCGCACCGGTGAGAGCAATTTGAGTCCCGAAGAAATCGAAAAGAAAAAGAAGAAGTTGGCGCAGCGCGACAAAGAGGATAACAACGCGGAGTTCGTCAATGAGCGCGCGGAGAAAGCGGCGCAGAAAGAAGAGCGCGAAAAACTGGCCAAGGTTGTGTTCCTAAAAAAGGGCAACAAGGCCGAGATCGTAAAGGTCACAACTGGAATTTCTGACGACACCTACACGGAAATTAGAAGCGGGATTCAGCCCGGCGATGAAGTGATCTCGGGGAGTTATAGCGCGATCAGCCGAAAATTGAAGGACGGCGCCAAGGTAACTCTCGACAAAGAAGGAATGAAGTAGTCTCGGCGAGCGACTGTCGACGTTGCGATGGAAACTCGAAATTCAATCAGACCGTTTGGACCGGTCGTGATCGATATCGAGAACATCACTAAAGACTACGTGATGGGCGAGGAAGTCGTGCGTGCGCTGCGCGGCGTGACCCTGCAGATTCGCCGCAACGAATACATCGCGATCATGGGCCCAAGCGGTAGTGGTAAATCGACGCTTATGAACATGCTCGGTTGTCTGGATACGCCGTCTTCCGGCCGCTATGAATTCAACGGCAAGAACGTTGCCGAGATGGATGACGACGAGCTCGCGGCCGTTCGCAATCGCGAGATCGGTTTCGTATTTCAAACGTTCAATCTTCTGCCAAGAGCAACGTCGTTGCGTAACGTCGAGCTGCCGCTCATTTACGCCGGCATCGAGTCCGAGCGGCGTGAAGCGCGCGCGACTCAGGTACTGGCTGATGTGGGCTTGGGCGATCGCATTCATCACAAGCCGAATGAACTTTCCGGCGGTCAACGTCAGCGCGTGGCCATCGCGCGTGCGCTGGTCAACGGACCGTCGATTATTCTGGCCGACGAGCCAACCGGTAATCTCGATTCCAAAACCGGCGAAGAAATCATGGATTTGTTTGAGGATTTATATCAACGCGGCAACACAATCATCCTCGTGACACATGAACGAGACATCGCGGTGCACGCGCGTCGTACCGTGCATTTGCGCGACGGTCTCATAGAGATGGATCACGCGGGATTTATTCCGGAGCTCGACCTGCCGGTTGCGAGATAAAGTCGGCATGAAACGTTTTCTCTACGAGCTGAGCGAGAGTTGGAAAATTGCGGCCGCGCAAATGCGCTCGAACCTGACGCGCTCAACCCTGACGGCACTCGGAGTCATTATCGGCATTATCGCCGTGACATTGATGGGAACTGCGGTGAACGGGATATCGATAGGTTTCGATAAAAGCATGGCTGTGCTCGGCGATGACGTTCTCTACGTCACCCAATGGCCGTGGAAACCGGTGGACGACTGGTGGAACTACCGCGACCGCAAAAAAATCAAAACCGAATACGCCGAGACCTTGAACAGGATGATCGCGGTAACGCCGAACTCCAATCTGGTTGTGGCGGTGCCGACATCGAATTTGATGCGATCAATTAAATATGGCGGTAATCAGGTGGACAACGTCTTTGTTCTCGGCACGACGTCGGATTTCATCATCACGTCGACCATCGATTGTACGGCCGGCCGATTCTTCAACGAACTCGAATCGCGTGGCGGCGCCAATGTTGTCGTTATCGGCTATGACGTGGCCGATGCGCTTTTCCCTGCTCAAAGCCCGATCGATAAATCGGTGCTAATCAATGGTCAATTGTTCAAAGTCATTGGTGTAAACACGCGACAGGGCACGTTTCTCGGTTTGTTTAGTTGGGACTCGATGGTGGCGATGCCGCTTGGCGCGTTTAACAAATATTTTTCGGCCAAAAGCGAATCGGACGTTCGCGTCAAAGTAAAAGACAAGAGAAGACTCACCGACGCCAAGGGCGAGCTCACCGGTTTGATGCGGCGCGTTCGTGGATTGCCGCCGGAGAAAAAGGACGATTTCTCGATAAACGAGCAACAGGCATTTAAAAGCACACTCGACCCAGTGAAAAACTCAATTGCGATTGCCGGGCTGTTCATCACCGGCTTGTCGCTCTTCGTCGGCGCGATCGGTATCATGAACATCACGTTCGTTAGTGTGAAAGAGCGCACGAAAGAAATCGGAACGCGCAAAGCGCTCGGCGCGCGGCGGCGAACGATCCTGCTGCAATTCCTGATTGAATCGACAGCGCTTTGTCTGCTCGGCGGATTTATTGGGCTCGTGTTTGCTTACTTAATGTGCTTCGGCATCGGCAAAGCTTTCCCTTCGTTTCCGATTCATTTCTCACTCGGCCTCGTGCTTGTAAGCATGATTGTTTCAATAATCACGGGTTTGTTCTCGGGCTTCGCGCCGGCTTGGACAGCATCGCGCCTCGATCCCGTGACGGCGCTCAGATATGAATAGGAGTATTGGAGTAATGGAGTGCTGGAGTAATGGGTGTGAGAATGCAATTGCTCCGGCATTACTCCATTACTCCACTACTCCGTCACTCCATTTTTAAGCGCAATGCTATTCAGCGAAATCATAAAGATGGCGTGGTCGTCGCTCGGCGCGAACAAGCTGCGCTCCGCGCTGACAATGCTGGGCATCACCATTGGCGTCTTCTCGGTAATTTCAGTCATGACCGCGATCGGCGCATTGCAATACTCAATTGAAAACGGCATAAGCTTTCTTGGGTCGAACATTTTTCAGTTCGGCAAATATCCGGCCAATATCAGTGCGAGCGGCGACGTGCAGGAGAAATTTCGCAACCGGCACAACATCACCTACCAGCAGGCGCTGCATTATTACCGATTGATGGAAGGCGAGGCACGCGAGATTTGCCTCAAGAGTTTTGGCTACGAAGTAAAAGGCCAGGCGGTTTACAACGGCGTAAAAACAACCCCAAGCCTTCTGATTGTCGGTACGAACCGAAGTTTTCTCACCGCGAATGCTTACACGCTCGGTTACGGTCGTAATCTGAACGATGAAGACGTCGATCTTTCACGTCGCGTCATTGTCGTTGGAAAGCTGATCGAGAAAAGATTGTTTCCGCATGAAACGCCGATAGGCAAAGTCGTTCGGGTCAGCGGACACACCTACACGATTGTTGGCGTGCTCGCCGAAAAAGGGACGGCGTTCGGTCAAAGCCAGGATGACCTTTGCATCATGCCGATCACGCGGTTCTTTGAGGATTACGGCGAAGCGAAGAGAACCGTCAACATAGCCACGCAAGCGTTCACACAAGACACGTACAATCGCACGTTCGACCGCGGCATCGGCGCAATGCGTATTGCGCGCGGGTTGCGCCCAGACCAGCCGAACGATTTCGAGATTTACAGCAACGACTCGCTCAAGAGCGCGTTCGTTAACGTGGCGGGATATGTGCGAGTGGGCGCGTTCGTCATAAGCTTGATCGCGCTTGTCGCGGCCGGAATCGGCATCATGAACATTATGCTGGTGAGCGTGACCGAGCGCACAAAGGAAATCGGCGTTCGCAAATCCATTGGCGCCCGCAGCCGCGACATCTTGCGGCAGTTTTTGACTGAGGCCGTTTTCATTTCCGAGACCGGTGGGGTGCTGGGAATCCTTCTCGGAATCGTCGCCGGCGATTTGCTGGCAACCTGGCTCAAAGTAGACCTAATTTTTCCTTACGGCTGGGCGCTTGCCGGGTTGCTCGTCTGCTCGGCAATCGGCATCGGTTTCGGCCTCTATCCCGCCTATCGCGCCGCCAACCTCGATCCGATCGAGGCGTTACGATATGAATAGCACGGTCGGCGGATCTGTAAACCAAACTGCCTACTCCAAACCGAACGCTTTGAAGGTCGCATCAACGTGTTTGAAATGAACGTCGAGCGAACAAAGATCATCGATGTCAGATGATGAAAGTTTCGCTGTGATCTCCGGTTCGCGTTTCGCATTTTCGGCGAATGTCCCCTCGCCTTTCCATGTTTTCATCGCGGCGTGTTGCACGGCTTCATAGGCGTTCTTGCGCTCCGCACCAGCGCGCGTCAGTGCGAGCAAGATCGACTGGCTGAAATAGAGGCCGTTTGTCAGGGCGAGGTTATCTGCCATTCGCTCCGGATAGACCTGCAACTTCTCAACGATGTCTCGCAATTTCGTGAGCATGTAATCGAGCAGGATGCATGAGTCCGGCAGAATGATGCGCTCGGCACTCGAGTGGCTGATATCGCGCTCATGCCAGAGCGCCACGTTCTCTAACGCAACGACCGCATTCCCGCGAATCACACGTGCCAAACCGCTCAACCGTTCGCTTGTGATGGGGTTGCGCTTGTGCGGCATCGCAGAGCTGCCTTTCTGGCCTTCACCAAAGAATTCTTCCACTTCGAGAACTTCCGTACGTTGCAGATGACGAAATTCTGTTGCCCAGCGGTCAACACTGGAGGCGACCACAGCGAGCACGGTTATGAATTCCGCGTGCCGATCGCGTTGCACAATCTGCGTCGAAAGTGTCGCGGGTTTTAATCCGAGTTTCTCGCAAACCGCGCGCTCAATCCTTGGATCGACGTGAGCATGCGTGCCAACCGCTCCGCTTATTTTGCCGATGCGGATGCGCTCGCGCGTTTGGGTGAGCCGCTCCTGGGCGCGCCCAAATTCGTCATACATCAGCGCGAGCTTTAGCCCGAAAGTGATTGGCTCGGCGTGCACGCCGTGGCTGCGCCCAATCATCGGGGTCATCTTGAACCGGCGTGCCTGTTTCCCGATCGCCGTCCGCAGCGAGTCGAGGTCTTCGAGAAGGATTTTGCACGACTCTGTCAGTTGGACAGCGAGCGTCGTGTCCAATATGTCCGATGAAGTCAACCCCTGATGGATCCAGCGCGATGGCGGGCCTACCGACTCAGCAACGTTTTCGAGAAAAGCGATGACGTCGTGGTTCGTTCGCTTTTCGATTTCCAGAATCTTAGGAATCGAAAATCGCGCTCGCTTTTGAATTTCGGCAGCGTCCTCCTTAGGAATCTGGCAAAGGTCCGCCATCGCCTCACAAGCGAGTACTTCAATCTCCAGCCAGATCTGGAACTTGCGCTCGTCCGACCAGACTTTGCTCATCTCTGGCCGGGAATAACGGTCGATCACTGTGGTAAGATAAAAGCGAACGACTTATGCGAAAAGTGTTTTGTTGATCACCAATCCTGCAAACCATGCGGGCTGTAGGCGTGCGCTGTCTCTCAGCGCAGTGGCTTTCAGGGTGAGAACAAAGCCCCGCTGAGAACAGCGGACTCTACAGCATTGCGAGCGAACCGAGGCAGGCCTCGCTTAGCAGACACGGGCGCGCAGAAAACGCCCATTGTCGTGCAACCGCACCTTGCCGCTGGCAAGAAGATC
>QHNR01000067.1 GCA_003218475.1 Verrucomicrobiota bacterium
TCAATCGCGGCAGAAGAGACGGCATCGAAACTGATATGCCTGTCGTAACCGACGAAGGTCTGATCGGAAAAACTACTAGCGTAAGTGACGTCATCTCGGTTGTTTTGTTGGTTTCCGATGAAAACTGCCGCGTCGCCGCGTCCGTGGAAGGAAGCCGCGAGCAGGGGATCGTCTCTGGCCAGCGAGTAACGACCGGACTGACGCCACTTATGGACCTGAATTTCTTATCAAAGCAGGCTGACCTCAAACCCGGACAGAAAGTTTATACTTCCGGCGTAGGAGGCGTTTTCCCGTCGGGCTTGCTCATCGGCGTGGTGAAGAGTTATCGCGTCCGGGAATTGGACGGACAAGCGCAACTGACCCCAGCGGTCGATCTCTCGCATCTGGAGGATGTGTTCGTAGTAACAGGGCGAAGATGATATTCTTTTTTCTTCTGCTATTCCTTGTGCTGGCGGCTCAGATTGCGGAGCTTTTCATCCCAGCGCTTCCGTGGCTCTACAATGCGCATGTCTATATTGTGCCTGTAATTGTTTTTTATGGAGCAATGGCTCTCCCCTTTCCCTTTATGCTGGCGCTTGCTCTGTACGCAGGCGTTTTGCTGGATGCGCTTACCGTGCAGGTGATTGGTGGAAAAGTTGAAATCTCAGCCGGATCGTCGATACTCATGTACGGTGTGCTGGCAGGAATAATGCATGGCCTCAGACCGCTCTTTGCCCGCGGCCATTGGGAAGTGCATTGCATCCTGAGCGGCATTTTCACTTCGTTGATAGTTTTGGCGCAATACCTGATGATCACATTTCGCCGTGGATCGGTCGTTTTTACCCGTGAAATTTGGTGGCAAATCGGCGGGCCCGGCATCGTTGCCATGCTCGTGGCACCGATCGTCTTCTGGTCTCTCCAGTGGATAGGGCGGATGACGGCTTACCAGTACGGTCCTGAAAGGGGGCGATTCGAATGAACAAAGGCCGCGTGGCTTCGCGTATCCGGATTCAGTTTCTCGGCTTACTGATGCTACTTGGCATGGGCGCTCTCGGGCTCAGGCTCTGGTGGATACAAGTGGCGCACGGCGCGGAATGGACTTCACAGCTTCGTGGCAGTTCTCAAGCGACTGTGCGCATCCCATCCGTGCGCGGTGAGATTAAAGACCGCAACGGCGTGACTCTGGTCCAGAACCGCGCCAGCTACGAGGTCGATTTCTATTTGCCGGAAATGGTCAAAGGGTATCGCGAACGCTTTGGTTCGCCGCCATTGAGTGAATATCGAGCAATCATTAACGGCATGCCGAAAGATCAGAAGGAGCCAGACATCATTAAAATTGTAAATGACGGCATCGTCCCACGCCTTAACGATCTCGATCTGGCGCGCGACTACAATGCGGGCAAGCTGCAGCGACACTTCCGCAACGACACGGAGGTCCCGTTCTCCTATATCAAGGACATTGACTTTCCGATGATGGCAAAGTTTTCGGAGCACGATGTCGGATTACCGGGAGTGGACATCGCGATCAAACCGGTGCGCTCTTATGTTTATGGCGCGCTGGCCGCCCACATTCTTGGTTATGTCGGTATGCCTGACGACATCGACAAAGAGGAAGCGAGGAAGTTCACCTTCTATCAGCAGGACGTGGAAGGAAAATCCAACATCGAAAAAACGATGGACGAATACCTGCGCGGGAAACCCGGTGTGCGTTATTTGCGCAAGAATGCGAAGGGGACAATCGAGGGCGTCCTGCGCGAAGATCCTCCACAACAAGGCGCCAACGTTTTCATGACGATTGACGCACGTATTCAGGCGATTGCGGAGGAAGCGCTGCGCGCCGTAAGCCGGGCCGGTGCGGTGGTTGTCGATCCAAACAACGGCAACGTCCTGGCAATGGCTACTGTTCCCTCATTTGATCCAAATACTTTCATCCCCAGCATCAAGGCGAAGGATTGGCAAGCGCTGCAAAAAGACGAGGGCGATCCGCTGGTCAACCGTGCAATCAGCTGCCTGCCGCCGGGCTCAACGTTCAAGCTCATCACGTCACTCGCCGGTCTGCGCGGCACGAAAAATCTCGCAAGCGCCAAATACAGCTGCGGTGGCGGCGTGAGTTACGGCGACCATTTCTTCCAATGCTGGGCGGCCGAAAAACATTACACGCACGGCACAATTGGGTTGGCCGATGCGATCAAGGTGTCGTGCGACTCCTTTTTCTATCAGTACGGTAATGCAGCCAGCATTCAGTCGATTGACCACGTTGGCAAGATGTTGGGCATTGGCGAGGAATCGGGCCTGCAACTTACGGGCGAACAGACCGGCAACATGCCAGGACCCGAGTGGATGCAAATTCACCATCCCCAGGAGAGGTGGTCACAAGCTCAGACCGCCAATGTCTCAATCGGTCAGGGATACACGCTTGTTTCACCCTTGCAACTGGCGATGGCCTACGTGGCGATCGCAAATGGCGGTATATGCTATTACCCCCGTCTGGTCGATAAAGTTTTGAAGCAAGACGGCTCTCCGGTGTTGGATGGGCAAGGCAATCCAGCGGCGCCACCGCCGCGTGTGCGATCGGATTTACGGCAGGAAATCTCCCCTGACCAAATCGAGCTGGTCCGCAAAGGCCTTTGGAAGGTTGTTAATGAAGACGGCGGCACCGGCGGTAGAGCACGTTTGAAAGATTGGGTCGTAGCGGGGAAAACCGGCACAGCGCAGGCCACGGTGCGGGGACATAAGGATACCACCGCATGGTTCGCCTGCTTTGCGCCCTTTGAAAAGCCGAAGTACGTCGTTGCGGTGATGGTGCAAGGCGGCGAGCACGGCGGCAGCGTAGCCGGCCCAGTCGCCGATAGAATCTTGGAGCGCTCGCTCGCACTAGATGAGGGCAAATTCGACATGCAGGTGGCCTGGCTCCCACCCGCGCACAAGGCCAATCCGTTCCAAATGATCAAGGATGTGACTTATCACGACAAGGGCGGGAATCTCGGAGCCGAGGACGAAGAGAACGCCGGCGATTCGCAAAATGCCACTGCCCAAATGGCAAGCTCAGACGCGTCGCCTGATGTCGAACCCGAAGCGGATTCTCAAGGGAAAGTGCGACGAAGAGGCACCGCTGCCGCGGCGCGGGCTGTTCCGGCTGCGCCGCCGGCTCCCCGCAACTTCTTTCAACGGCTCTTTGGAATACGCCCTCAACCGGCGCCTGCGCCGGCGCCCCCGCCGCCCAGCCGTCGGCGCGGAACAACACGATGAACTCCCGGTCAGAACCACTGCAGCAGGACCATCTCAGTTTGCTTATGACCGCTCAACTACTTCAGTTTTATGATAGACAAGGTAAAAAAGATTTTGGGCCTTTCCTCTCGAAAGACCGGCAACAAGCTCATACTCAGCGTGGAAAAACTCGAATGCCGTGTCGCCCTACTCGAGAACGGCCGGCTAGAGGAATACAGCGTCGAACGTAAGAGCTCGCGGAACATCGTCGGCAGCATTTACAAGGGTAAAGTTAGAAACATCGAGATGGGTTTAAAGGCGATGTTTGTTGACATCGGCTTTGAAAAAAACGCGTTCCTTCATTTTTGGGATGCAATTCCGGCTGCGCTTGACAGCGGCATTGAAGAAATCGATCGGCGGGGGAACAAGCGGCCTCGAAAACGGATCACTGTAAAAGACATACCGAGCATTTACCCGGTCGGCTCGGATGTAATTGTGCAGGTAACCAAAGGCCCGATCGGCACGAAAGGGCCGAGGGTGACAACCAATCTCAGTTTTCCTGGGCGCTATCTGGTTCTCATGCCGTTCAGTGATCACAGCGGTATCTCGCGAAAAATCGAGAACCCAAAAGAACGCGAGCGGCTACGGAGAATTTTGCGCGAGCTAGAGGTTCCCGAAGGTGTTGGACTCATCATTCGCACGGTAGGTGAAGGCCAGCGTGCCAGATACTTCGTACGCGATCTGCGCTTCCTGCTCGATCAGTGGGCCAAAGTCGAACAGGCCATTCGGGAAGAGCCAGCTCCGTGCTGCCTCTTCGAGGAACCTGATCTGGTTGAGCGAACCGTGCGCGATTTTCTGACCGAAGAAATCGATCAGGTCGTTTGCGATGATCGCGCATCAACAGACAGGATGACCGAGATGATTGGCCAGATTTCCCGGCGCGCGAGAAACCGGGTCCATTTCTACGATGGTGCGACGCCGATTTTCGAGACTTACGGCGTGCAAAAGCAAATTGACGACGCTTTTCACCGACAAGTTTGGTTGAAGTGTGGTGGCTACATTGTAATCGACGAGACCGAAGCGCTGGTAGCGATTGATGTGAATACCGGCCGCAACAAGGGCGGACGCGATGTGGAGAAAACAATTTTGCAGACAAACCTGGAGGCGGCGGATGAAATCGCCCGCCAGCTTCGGTTGCGGAACATCGGTGGTTTGATCATAAGCGATTTCATTGACATGAAGGGCCGTAGAGATCAGCAGGCAGTCTATAATTTGATGAAGGAGCGGCTCACCCGCGACAAGGCCAGAACGCATGTGCTTCCCGTTTCACAACTCGGCCTCATGGAGATGACCCGCCAAAGAGCGCAGGAAAGCCTGAGCGACACCATCTACGAAAACTGCCCCTATTGTGCCGGGCGCGGAGTTGTGAAGACCTCCATGACTACAAGCGTGGAATTGCACAGGACTTTGAACACCGTCATGCGCAAGTACCAGGACAGCATTCACGAGATTCGCGTGATCCTTAACCCTGACGTCTTAAAGCGATTAAAAGAGGAAGATGAAGAACTGCTGGTGGAGCTGGAGCGCCGTTACGCAGGTCGTCTAATGTTTCGCGGTGATCCTACGTTTCACCATGAGAAGTTCGTCATTACGGACGCGATTACCGGGGCGGAACTGAAACCCTAAGGCAGGTCAAAAAGGACTTGCAATCTTTGGAGGCCTGGCTCAGACTCGCGACATCCCAGCCAAGGAGCGAATTTCGTTATTGACTTGGACGCTCCGAAATGCTTGGAGTGTAAAGGGAAAATTTAACCAAAAGGAGAAATAAATGAAAGGATTAGTGTTATGCCTGTTAGGGCTCGGGGCGATCGCTTCGGCAGCTTTTGCTGGAACCGAGTATTCCGGGAAGGAAATGAAACAGGTAGCTCCACCACCCTGCCCGGAGTGGTACGCCGATAACGAGTTTAACGTGAGTCTCTGGGGCACGTACGTGTTTACCGGAAACAATTGGCAAAATGACCGCTACATCGAGGCCGATCACGCCTGGGGCGGTGGCATCGATCTCAAATACTTCTTTCACCGTTATTTCGGTGTCGGGATTGAAGGCTGGGCGGTTGATGCGAGGCAGGCACGCCAAAATATCTTCGTCGATTTCAGCGACGGCATTTTTGAGAACAGCGTTACTCACGAGAGCAACGCCATCGGTGCTGTGTTGGGTACTTTGACGTTGCGTTATCCCTTTCACTGTTCGCGCTTTTCGCCCTACATTTTTGGCGGCGGCGGCGCAATTTTTGGTGGCGGCCAGAAGCGAATCGATGAGCGATTTACTGAACCCGGAGAGGGATTCGACGTTATCCAGACGGTTGGTCATACGGATAGCGAGACGAAGGCATTGGGCCAGGTCGGCGGCGGCTTGGAAATTCGCCTTACGCCGCATATCGGTTGGGTCAGTGATTTCAGCTGGAATTTTGTGGATGGGAGCAATAACAACTTCGGCATGGCCCGCACGGGCGTAAATTTCGCCTTCTAAGCCGTCCGCGAGAACATTTGCTACGGCGGCGTCCGGAAACACCGGACGCCGCTTTTTTTTGTAGCCGCAGGGAAAGGAGCGGCGGCTTTCGAATCGCTGAACCTCTGGTTTGGTTCTCTGAATCAAAGTGTTGATTGCGTTTGCGAATGCAGGTCTGCGCACGAAATTATTCTGATGTCATTCATCGGGACTCTTGACAATTTGGCTCTGAAGAAATCGGAGTTGGTCGAGCGATTTGAGCATCTAATCGCGCCCAAAGCCGACGAGGAGGTCGAAACGATGGCGCAAACTTCGCGCGCGCTAACGCTGCAAAATTTCGGACGGACAATGCGGCTGTTTGCTCCGCTTTATCTTTCCAACGAATGCATCAACAACTGCCAGTATTGCGGTTTCTCACGCGATAATCCCATTCTCCGTGTCACGCTCGACGTCGATGAAGTCGTCGCCGAAGCGCAGCATCTCGCTCGCCAGGGATTTCGCCAAATTCTCCTCGTCGCGGGCGAGCATCCGAAATTTGTGAGCCCCGATTATCTCGCTGAATGCGTGCGCTCGCTCACGCCGGATTTTTCATCGATTTCGATCGAGGTCGGTCCGATGAAAACGGAGAATTACATGCCGATTGTCGAGGCCGGTGCGGAGGGCCTCGTCGTTTATCAGGAAACCTACAATCGCGGCGTCTATGCCGAAATGCATACTGCCGGGCCGAAGCGCGATTTCAATTTTCGGCTCGATTGCGTCGAGCGCGGGTATGCTGCTGGGTTTCGCCGACTCGGCATCGGCGCATTGATTGGTTTATCGCGTTGGCGGGACGAAGCCATCGCGCTCGCAGCGCATTTGGAACATCTGTTTAAACATTGCTGGCAGGCGCAAATCACAGTGAGCCTGCCGCGGTTGCGCCCGGCGGCTGGCGGTTTCCGTCCGCTTTTCTCGATGACGGATCGCGAGTTGGCTCAGCTGGTCTGCGCCTTGCGGATTACTTTTCCGCAGCTTGGAATCGTGCTCAGCACCCGTGAGCGCGCGGCGCTGCGGGATTCACTGGCTTTAATTGGCGTAACGATGATGAGCGCTGGCAGCCACACCGAGCCTGGCGGTTATACCCGGCAAGGCCGCGAACATCTCCATCGCACCGTCCGCGGTCGCATCGTTGCGCCCGAATACCAGGACTGCGAAGACGAACTTGCCACCGGCCAATTCGAGATCAGCGACGAACGTTCTCCGGCGGAAATCGCCGCTGTCCTTCGCCGCCGTGGCATTGAGCCGGTCTGGAAAGATTGGGACCAGGCTCTCTGCGGACCGTGACGATCGCACTCAATGGCGAATCGGTCGATACCCGCGAAGCAAAAACGATCGCGGAGCTAATCGATCGGTGTGAGCTGCCTCCGCAATCGATTTTGGTGGAGCACAACGGCCTCGCCGTGCATCGACATGAATGGGCAGAGCGCCTACTAGCCGAAGGCGACCGACTAGAATTTATTCGAGTCGTAGCTGGCGGCTAACTGTTCAGCTTTGCGCCGCGCTCTTCACCACGACGCGCATTCCATCGGTTTGTATGACGGTGACTGGTGTTTGCGAGGCGATGAATTCGCCTTCAGTGATAACATCGACGATGTGATCCGCAAAACGCGCCTTTCCGCTGGGTCGCAAAACTGTCACTGCGGTGCCGTGGGTTCCGGGCGTCAGCGCGAGTGCGGTCGCGAATTGTCGTGGTACGCCAGCGAGTGATGGGCCCGGTGGATTTGAATCCATCAAAGCAAATCGTCGATAAATGCTAGTGCGCGGCAGATAGCGCGCGAGCAGAGCGATGACGATGAATGCTCCCACAATTGCGATGAACATGTTGAGCAGCGGCATCGCAAGCATTTTACCGGTCGGAAAAAAATCTTGACCGGGATAGCGATCAACCATCGCCCAGAGCAATGACGCGAGCATTAGAAACACGCCGATGACACCGAAAACGATCGTGCTATGCGCAAAGAAAAGTATCTCGATCAACACGAGCACCATTCCGAGAATAAAGAGCGCGACGACTTCCCAGCCGGCGAGCCCGGCCAGATAATGCCCCAAGAAGAACAGCGCGAAACAAATCGCAGAAATAATTCCCGGCCATGTCGCGCCCGGAATCTTGAATTCGAGATACGCGCCGAGGATTCCTCCGAGCAGCAGCAATGGCGCAAGCGCAGTGATCCAAAAGGCGATCTGCTCAAAGCCCGTCGCTTCTACAGTGACGAGGTTGCCTTTGAGTCCTGCTTTTTTGGTTAGATCGGCAATCGAATCGACGACGCCTTCTGCGAATAACGGTTTACCATGAATGCGTTCGGTCGCTTCTTGAGCATTCAGGGTGAGGATCGCCCCCTTGGGGTGAACAACGCGCTCGCCGATTTTCACTTCCTTCTCTCTGTTCATGAATGCCTCAGCGATGTCGGGATTGTGTCCGTTTTTGATCGCAGAACTCCGGATGAGAGCAGACCAATACGAAATCGTTTTCTCTTTCGCCGTGGCGGGAAGGTCTTCGCCGGTTGGGAGAATCGGCGCCGCGGCGCCAATGGCGCTCACGGACGCCATGAAAATGTGTTGCGTGGCGATAGCGATAACCGCGCCGGCCGATCCAGCGTTTGTGTTGATGAAGGTGTATGTGGGGATCTTAGTTTGATTGAGCGCGTTCACGATATCTGCGGCCGTGTCCAGCCGCCCGCCGTACGTGTTCATCTCAAAAATGATCGCGGAGGCTTCGTTGCTCTCGGCTGTTTTCACCGCACGCCGCAAAAATGCCAGAAGCGAAGGTGCAACGTCACCTCGCAATGGCACGACAGCCACGTCGCCTTTGTGAATCGCTTCGCGGCCTTGAATACTTGGCGGCACGACAAGAAATAATGCTGCAGCAATTGCGATCGCTCTCACCCCCATCCTGTCCCACAAAGAGCAAAGGGGCATTCTCTCAATTTGGGCAACAATCCGCATCGCGTAAGTTTGACATCGCTTCCAAAGCCAAACGAGGCAAAAATAATCAGGCGCGCATGGGAACGATTCCTTCCGAAACAATCGAGCAAATCGCCGCTGCCAACGACATTGTCGAAGTGATCGGTTCGTATTTTCCACTGAAACGAGCGGGAGCGAATTTTAGGGCGCTCTGCCCCTTTCATCAGGAAAAGACGCCGTCGTTCATGGTGAGTCCGAGCCGGCAGACGTTTCATTGTTTCGGCTGTGGCGCAGGCGGGAGCGTCTTCCGGTTTGTGGTGGATTACGAGCATGTCGATTTTCCAACCGCCGTCCGCAAACTCGCGGCGCGAGCTGGTATTACAGTGGTCGAGAAGTCAGGCCGGCGTGGGGCCGGCGATGAAGAGCGGCAACGCGAATTACGCCAGCGTTTGCTAAAATTGCATGGTGAGGCTGCGCAATGGTTCCACGAAAATCTTATCAAAAGAGAAGTGGGCAAAGCGGCTCGAGGATATCTGCGGTCCCGGGGGATTACGGTGGAGATCGCGAAGCGCTGGCAACTCGGCTACGCGCCTGATGAGTGGGATGCATTCGGTTGTTGGGCGCGCTCTCGCGACTATGATGTGCGCGACCTCATCGCGAGCGGACTCGTCAAAGTGAAGGACGATAGCGACTCGATTGGGTCTCAGCGGTCGGTAAGTGCGCAGCGGACAGCGCACGCTACTGCATCATACGATCGTTTTCGTGGACGAATCATGTTCCCGATTTGCAACGACATCGGTGAAGTAATCGCTTTCAGTGGACGCCTTCTGCAAAACGAGGATGGCGCCGCGAAATATTTGAACTCGCCTGAAACCGCGCTTTTTCGAAAGGGCAGCGTACTTTTTGGTCTGGACAAGAGTAAGCGCGCCCTAATCGAGGCCGACTGTGCAGTTGTATGCGAAGGGCAGCTCGATTTGATCAGTCTCTTTGAATCTGGAATCACGAATGTCGTCGCGCCCCAGGGGACCGCGTTTACGGAGGGTCAGGCACGGATCTTAAAACGCTTCGTCAATGAAGTTGTGCTTTGCTTTGACGCCGACGCAGCAGGCCAGAAGGCCGCCGAACGTTCGCTCGATGCCCTGCTTCAGAATGATTTGATTGTGCGCGTGGCCGAAATGCCGGCGGGCGAAGATCCGGACTCCCTCGTCCGGCGTGAAGGCAAAATTGCCTTTGAAAAGCGCATTGCAGATGCGCGCGATTTTTTTGATTACTGGATCGAGCGCGAGGCAGCCAATGTCGATCTTAATTCTTTAAGCGCGAAGATGGAGGTAGCGCGAACATTGGCTGAGACAGTCTCTCATGTGCACGACCCGGTGATGCGCGGAGAAGTCATCAGCAAAATAAGTGCGCGGCTTGCCGTTTCGACCTCGGCATTCGCAGCGTTGGTGTCGAAACAAGTACGGAAGGGGCCAAGTGAAGTGACAACAGAGCGGCGCCAACAACAGGTGCCTCCAAATGATATCGCACTTCTTTGCATTCTCGCATTGCGCAGCGAGGAAGCTCATCAATTTCTTCGAGCTCGGAGCTGGCGCGAAGTGCTATCGCAATTACCGAGCACCTACTTTCTAGAGCGAATTCTCGAAAGCGAAGTGCGACCAAACGATTCCGCTTCCCTGAGCGCGTTCTTGGCTAGCCTTGAACCGGAGGAAGAGGACATCATTTCGGGTTGGCTTCATCTCAAGACGCCTCCGAACTCGGTCGCGGTGCCGTGGCTGCGGCTTCGGCAGGCGGCGTTGCGGCGTCAGCTCGACATCGCAAAGGATCGTTTAAGGCTACCAGAACTGAGCACGGGGGACGTAATAAATTTGCAAAAACAAATCCTTGACCTGCAGGAACAGCTCCACGAGCTTTCGCAGCCCGCCGGCGCGGCCGACAGTTAGTTGTCGATCTATTGCGCGGGAGGGTCGAACGTCTTAGTCAAATCCGTAATCGCACAATCTTGGCCAGGCATTCGAAACGAAGGGGAGGCAGCCGACAATCGTCGGCGCGACGTCTTAAGCGAAGCGAGCGTAAGCGCGGTGTAACACGAAGACGTATCGCTGTCGGCGCCAATCTGAAGAGAAAACCACGAATCACTGCGCTGAAAATGGTGCGCGTCAGGCCCGCACCAAAGCGATCTGATAATGGACCGCTGTCTGAGACGGCAGGAATCGCGCCGGCGTCTGTTTTGTATTCGGCTATTGAAGTCCAGAATCGCATTCGCGAACTGATCAAGCTGGCAAAAGAACAAGGCTACCTCACGTTTGATGATCTAAACGAGGCGCTGCCCGAAGGGGTCACCGATGCCGATGAACTGGATCTGATCCTCACGCGGCTGCGCCGTCTGGAGATAGATATTATCGAAGCGTCCGAAGTGGATCGCTATAGGGACGGCAAGAAAGATGCAGACGAGGACGAAGAGGAAGATGAGAGACCGGAAACCAAGGTTGATATCCTCGACGATCCGGTGCGGATGTATCTCAAACAGATGGGCCAGGTTCCACTTCTAACCCGGGAACAGGAAGTCGAAATATCCAAACGGATTGAAGACGCTGAAGCGATGGTCCAGAAGCACATCAGTCGCTTTGGCTTTGTCGCATGTGCTCATCTGGATCTCGCCCGGAAGTTAATCGAGGGCCGTGAACGGTTCGATCGGGTGATTCTCGACAAGAAAATCGAGAGTCGCGAAAGATACATGAAGAATCTCCCGCGTCTGTGCAAACAGGTAGAGCAATTAAGCGCGTCGATCGCCCAGCAATTTTGTGAACTTGCGCGCAACTCCTCAAAAAAACGATCCCACAAGGTGAGGGCCTTTCAAAGAAAGATGGCTTCGCTACAGAGGATTTATCCGCATTTTTATCTCAAGCAGAGAGTCACGGAGGAATTTGTGCACCTGGCGGACGACGCGCACCACACGTCGCTTTACCTGCGAACCGAGATGGCGAAAAATCCTCGCAGCCAGAAAAGACGACTGCAGCTCCAGAACAAAATCCGTGAGCTAGAAAAGAGCCTATGGTTTTCGCTGTCTGAGTATGCCGAAGAGTATCGGACTCTGAAAGGTTGGTTGCGCCAGGCGTTCAAGGCCAAAACCGAAATGGTGGAGGCCAACCTTCGTCTCGTTATTTCCATCGCGAAAAAATACACGAATCGCGGCCTTTCTTTTCTCGACCTGATCCAGGAAGGAAATATGGGACTAATGAAAGCCGTTGAGAAATTCGAATACCGGCGAGGATACAAGTTTTCCACTTATGCGACGTGGTGGATTCGCCAGGCCATCACGCGCTCCATCGCCGACCAGGCGCGCACGATTCGAATTCCCGTGCATATGATTGAGACGATCAACAAGCTCATGCGCGTGCAAAAACAGCTGGTGCAGGAATACGGGCGAGAACCTACTCCCGACGAAGTGGCCGAAGAAGTGCTTCTGCCAGTGGATCGTGTTCGGGCAGTCCTGAAGATGGCGCAGCAACCAATCTCCCTCCAGTCCCCGGTGGGCGAGAGCGAAGAAACTAATTTCGGTGACTTTATTGAGGACAGGGGCGCCGAAAACCCGAGTGACATGACTGCCATTGTTTTGCTGAAGGAAAAAATCAAGGACGTGCTGGAGACGCTCACCGATCGGGAGCGGCAAGTGCTCGAGCAACGATTTGGGTTGATCGATGGCTACAGCCGAACGCTGGAGGAAGTAGGTCGCCAGTTTCAGGTTACCCGCGAGCGCATTCGTCAGATCGAAGCAAAGGCCTTGCGCAAAATGCGGCATCCGACTCGTATCCGACAACTCGAGGGTTTCCTTGAGGCCCCAGGAATCTAAAGTATCGTTTTCGGCACCCATTCCAGCGCAACTTCCGATGCTGCAGTTAGTTCAATTGACTGGAGACTATGGAACCTGAAGATGACAAACAGTTATGGGATGTTCTCGGCCGTGTTCCCGGGCCCATCCTTTCGCCATTCTTCGCCCGGAACGTGGTAAGAAAGATCCGCCAGAAATCGACCCGTTTCGAGCGGGCGCGAAACTGGTTTAGCCTGCGAAGACTTGTTGCAGCATCCGCTGTGGCAATCGTCGTGGTCGGGATGGCTATCGCCACGCATCGTCCCATCTCACAGACAACGTCCTCAAGCGATTTAGACGTTGTAGCTAAAATCGATCCACAGGATTATGACGTCGTGGCTGATCTGGATGAATTGATCGCCTGGGATGAAAATACCGTGTGGGAAGATAAGCCGACTTTGTGAAGTAGTCGTCGCATCGTCGGTTCTGGTCTTATCCTGCGCTATCGCGCAGGGGCAGCCGCAACAGCAATCGCACCGACCGATGGGCGGCCCTCCGCACGGGCCACCAGCGGCCCGGAGTATGGGACCTCCGCGCGGACCGGCGGATCAGAGCACACGTGACCGCTGGATGGCAATGCCACCGGAAGCGCGGCAGAACTTCCGGCGCAACGCCGAGCGTTGGATGCGGATGAGCCCGGAAGAGCGCGACGTCATGCGTCAGCGCGAAAATTTGCGCCGGCAGACGATCAAGCGCGAAACCGATGCGGCGCTTCGTCAATCTGGTCTTAGTCTGACTCCGCAGGAGCGTGCTCAGTTTGAATCCCGCTACATTCAGGAACGCCGCAAAGTCGAACAGACGCTCCGACAGCAGATCGAGGCAGAACGACAAAAGGAACTACCGGCCCTGATTCAGCAGCTGAAGAAAGAGTTCCAAATTGATCAGCCGGCCAAAAGCCCCGGCGGGTCGCCCAATTCAAAAAAGTAGAACCGGCATTTTTCGCGCAACAGCAGTTCCTAAAAAACCTAAAAAGCTGCTGGCTCGAAATTGCTTTCGAGCCAGCTCAGTCAGGACTTTCTAGATTCTACGCTGGGCTTAGTACCGATAATAATGATGGTGACGGTGGTGACGGTAGTAACGGTGCCCGCCGTACCAATAGTAAGGCCGGTAATAGCCATAGTACGGCCGGTAATAGCGGTACGGATAATAGTATCCGTAGGGGTAATATCCGTAGTAGCCCGGTCCGAACCCAATCGAGAAGTAGACTTGAGCATCAGAACGTGGCACCGCAGCAAAGCTCAAGCCCCCCGCCACCAGTCCAATCAACAGAAGTTTCTTCATCGTTTTACCTCCCAGTAATTAAACAGAAGTCGGACGGGAAAGTTTTCCGTTTTATTTGGATGGAAGCACCTCGGGATATCCCGTGATGCAAACACTTTGCCCAATGCGCCGATATGAAACGCGGCGTAGTCGTAGCGCATTCGCCGCATTTGTTGCTCCCCGGCCCGCGAACGCGATTACTGGTCCTCCGGTTAATATTGGACCTAAGTAAAGTTGCACTTTGTCAATGAGACGTGCATCGAGCGCTTGGCTCAGTACTTCACCCCCGCCTTCGATGAGCACATTTGTCATACCTCGTTTGCCTAGATTCTTTAGAACGCCAGCCAAAGACCGTCCTTTGTAAATCAGCGTTCGCGCAGCCAAGCGATCGGAGAACAAACGGGCTCGCCGTGGAAGTTTGCCTGAATGGGTCAGCACAACCCGCCACGGTTGTCGCGCCGAACGTGTGCCCCGTATGGTTAAGCGTGGATTGTCCGCGCGCACTGTTTCCGCGCCCACGAGTACTGCGTCCACGTGCGCGCGAAGCTCACGGGCGTGACTTCGGGCGGAACGTCCAGTGATCCAATGAGGCTCGACGGCGGGCCGCGTCAACCGACCATCAAGCGACATCCCACACTTTGCGATGACAAAAGGGCGCCCAGTGACGATCCACTTATTGAAAGCCTCGTTAATTTGCGCGCATTCATCAGCCAAAATGCCCTCTCGCACGTTCACACCCGCATTTCGCAATCGCACAATGCCCTTTCCTGAGTGACGCGGATTCAAGTCGATTGCGCCAACAACCACGTTCTTAATTCCAGCTTGGAGCATTGCGTCAGTGCAGGGAGCAGTGCGTCCTTCTGTGGAGCACGGTTCGAGCGTGACATAAAGTGTGGCATGAGCGGGAACAGGCGCGCCAAAATCGCGGAGACACTCAACCTCAGCGTGATCGCGACCTGCTCCTCGATGATATCCTTTCGCCACAATCTGATTATCAACGACAAGAACCGCTCCGACTGCGGGGTTAGGGCTAGTCTGACCGAGCGCGTTCTTTGCTTCCTTGAGTGCCTCGCGCATGAACTTTTCGTCTCGTCGTCTATTCATCGCTTCAACATCAATAGTTGGTGTCACCTGCCGAGGCAACGGAGTCGCCAGCGAATGCTTGCACTCGCCGACTTATCAGAACATCAATGCGACGTGCACCGCCAGAGTACCATCCAGGCTAACGCGTGCCTGGAGGGATTCGAACCCCCAACCTTCTGATCCGAAGTCAGAAGCTCTATCCAGTTGAGCTACAGGCACACAATCAAAAATCCCAAGCGCCAAGGTCCAAAATCCAAACTGTGGAGTTCGACATTTTGGAGTTTGGATTCGGAATCTGCGGTTTTCTACGCTGGGGTGGCCGACGGGACTTGAACCCGCAACAACCAGAACCACAATCTGGGGCTCTACCATTGAGCTACGGCCACCATCATTGCCAGGGAACAAGATTAAAATTCGAATTTCTTTTTGCAAACAAAGGACTCGACTTTCCTCGCTCTCTGCAGTAATTCTCGCCGCCGGTGGAACAAAAATCTGCCCGCAGTCGGCTTATCATGGCGCCTCGCCATCGCGTGAAGCGAACCTGTGCGGCTTTGATCGCACTGTTCTTTTTCATCGCGGGTACGGGCACTCTTCTGGGACAGGGAGACGATCCAAGCGAAATTTTTCTAAAGGCCTATCTGTCTGCGCAACAGGGCGAAAAACTTGAGCGTGAAAACCGATTCAAGACAGCCTTGGCGAAATATCGATTTGCTGGAAGCCTCATCGAGATGTTGCGAAGATCGCATGCCGATTGGCAGCCAGCAATCGTGGAATATCGCGGCCGTAAAATCAGCGAAGGCATTTTGCGAATCCAGGACAGGACCATTAGGCAAAATGCGCTTAGCGCCAGTTCAAGTCCTTTGCCCGAAGTGGTCCCTGCACTGCCAGAGAGTCAGGGCTGGTCTGAGCCCGGGCCCGAAGTCGTGGCCCCGCAATTGGGCGAAGCTATCGCTGAGACGTCGCGCGATGCTTCGATCAAAGAGGCCACCAAAAAATTGCGCGACAAAGTCGATCAATTGCAAGCGGCACTCGGCAAGGCGCGCAGTGAGCTCGAAACCGCACGAAAAGAAAAAGAAACCGTCAACACGCGCCTGATGGGAACAAATTCCAAACTTGAAAAAGCACAAAACGACCTTGAAAAAGCGAAAAAGTCGGGACAGCAGACGGGTGATCAACTTGCAAAAGCTGAGGAATCGTTAAGAGAGTCCCAAGCATCGCAGGAAAGCAGCGTTAAGGAGCAGCAGCAGTTGCGCGGCGAGGTTGCCCATTTGAAAGACGCCCTTGCCGCTGCCGATGAGGCACGTCTGACAGCCGAAAAGCAAAGGGAAGATACTCAGGCGAAACTTGCCGCGGTGAGCGAGCAAATCACCGCGCTTCAACACAGGCGCGATGAGGCGCTCGCGCAATTGAAAGTTGCGAAGGAAACCGAACAGGGCGTCCAGCTGCTCCTGGCTGAGAAGGACGATCTACAACACAAATTGGCAAATGCGGAGGAGAAGGTTCGAATCCTTAGCGAGAGCGACCCGAATAACGCGGGGAGATTTGCCGAGATGAATCACCAACTAGCAGATCTCCAACAGCAGCTGTCCGAGGCTCAGAAAAGAAATGATTATTTGGCAGCGAGAGCTGCCGAGCTTGATGTTCAGTTGGACGAGGCAGGCACGCAGCTTCAAGCTGCGAAGCTCGCCGGCGCAAGCAGCGAAGAGTCCGCTCAGCTCGCGAGAGAAAACGAACTCCTGCGAAACATAGTCGTGCGCGAGCGCCAGGAAGAAGCGCGTCGGGACGAGACCAGGAATCTGGTGTTGGCGGAGCTAAGTAGATTGAAAATCAGATCGGAGACGCTGACAAAGCAGATCGAATTGCTCGCACAGCCGGTTACGCAATTGAGCAGCAAAGAGCTGGCTTTGCTACGGCAGCCCGTGGTCTCAGTTTCAGACCAGCACCCCGGCGCGTTAAAAGTGAGTTTCGTTTTTGAGAAAAGCCCACCGGATTCAGTCGCCGCCGTCGAACTAGACGCCAAAGCAAAATCTGCGCAGGGGGACGAACCAGCAAAGCATCAGCAAGACAAACTCCAGGGTCTTGCGCGCGCCGCCAGGAGAAACCTCGACCAGCGCAAATATCAGACAGCGGAAAACCAGTATCAGGAAATCCTGACGAAAGATCCCAACAACTTTGAGGCGCTTTGCAACCTTGGCGTCGTTTATGTTCGCAGCGGCAAGTTGCCGGCCGCAGAGTCGGTGCTGAACAAGGCCGTGGTCATTGCGCCCAATAATGAGTTTGTGCTCACGACGCTGGGCATCATTCATTATCGGCAATCAAAGTTCGACGACGCGCTGGTGGAGTTAAGGAGGGCTATTGAGATCAATCCAAGGGGCGCCACTGCTCACAATTATCTAGGCATCACGGCCAGCCAGAAAGGACGACAGCAAGAGGCAGAAAAGGAAATCCTTCAGGCGCTAGCCAACAATCCTGACGACGCCGATGCGCATTTCAATCTGGCGGTCATTCTTATCACCACGCAGCCCGGCTCGAAAGAACTCGCTAGACAACATTACGCCCGGGCCACTGCGCTCGGCACACAACGTAGTCCGTCACTCGAAAAATTGTTGCAGTGACCCAGATCGGTCGTCGAACGATTCGATAAGTCAGGACAAACGTTGGCCCCGAAACTTCATGCGCTTGCTCCGGGCTTTCTTCATTGCGTTTTTGACGGCTGTTGTCGGCTGCGTTGTCGCGTTCTTTGTCGGCGATTATCTAACCAGGCTCGCTCACGTGCCCGAAATGGAAGGCCAGCGAGGCATGACGGTCGTTTTCCTGTGCGCACCTCTTGGGATTTTGGCAGGTTTGGTAGTTGGAATCGTTTCAACCATTCTGGTTCGGCGGCGAGGACTTGCCGGATTTCTCGTTGCACAGGGTTGGTCGCTTCTGATCGTCTGCGGCCTAGCCGGTTTGCTGGTCGGCGTTCCTTATCTGCTATCGGACAAGCCTCCGCGGATCGACGGGAAGCGACTCGAATTGCAGTTTGAGTTGCGTGCGCCGGCGACGGTTCAAATTCCAGACCAGCCCGATGGTTACAGCATTCGAGTCAGCCTTTACACTGATAATCGGCAAAGTCGTTTTGCTTTCATCGATTGGAGCGCGATTACAAAAGACGCCGAACACATCACGATTCCGGGAAACGTCCCGTTATTGACACATAACAAGACCAGATCGCTTCTTGCCTCGATCGGTAACGAACCAGCCGGATCGCAGTTCATTGAATTGAAAATTCCACCTTCGCCAACCAAGCAGGACGAAACCTGGTCCGAATGGATTTTTGCCACGCAACGTGCCGACCTCAGTCCGGTTCCCGAGCCGGACCGGTTTGCTGCGCGATTTCGCGTTCGTTCGGCTGATTGATTCTATCGCCACCGCCTCCAAACGTGTGCATCAAAAGATGCAACCATTTCTCACTGCTAACTGGCGTTACATTGCGATGCTCAATTATGTTGTCGATCCTCGCCTGCTCGCGCCATTGGTTCCGCGTGGTACAGAGATCGACTTCGAAAACGGTGAGACTTTCCTAAGCATAGTCGGATTTCTGTTTCTCGACACGCGTCTCCTCGGCGTCCCCATTCCACTGCACCGCGACTTTGAAGAAGTGAATTTACGTTTCTATGTAAGGCGAAAATCGGCCGATACGTGGAGGCGCGGTGTGGTTTTCGTTCGCGAGCTCGTCCCGCGGCGCGCGGTCGCGCTCATCGCGCGCGCTTGTTACGGAGAAAATTATCTGGCTTTACCAATGAAACACGAGATCGACCATGTCGATCATAATCTGAGCGTTGAGTATTCTTGGCGCCGCGGCCGAAAATGGGAGTCACTCAAGATGAGCGCCGCGGGTGAGCCGCATGATATCCCAGCCGGGTCGCACGCCGAATTCATCACCGAACACTATTGGGGCTATACTTCGGTGCGAAAAGCTTGCAGCGAGTATCGTGTCGAGCATCCGCGCTGGAAAATTTGGAACGCGGAAAATTTCGAGCTTCGCGCCGACGTTCCAGGTCTCTACGGCGAACAATTCATCGAAACGCTGAATGCGGCTCCCCGCTCCGCCTTCATCGCCGACGGCTCGCCGATTTCCGTTCTACTTCGCGAACTAGCATAGCAATTGTCGCATGCTCACGCGCGATGAAACTCCCTAACGAGCGCTCGTTTGCGTTCGTGCCGCGAGATCGCAAGATCGACAAGCTTGGTTAGAAGCTCCTCATAATTAATTCCCGATGCTTCCCACAATTTCGGATACATGCTGATTGAAGTGAACCCCGGGATCGTATTTAACTCGTTGAAAAAGAACTCTCCGCTTGTCCGATCGAGAAACAGATCGACTCGCGCCATCCCTTCGCACTCGAGCGCAGTGAAAACATTTCGCGCCATGGTCTGCGCGCGTTTCGTCCCGTCCGAATCAAGCTTTGCTGGAATGATGAGCGCGGCGCCTTTCTCGTCGAGGTACTTCGCCTCGTAAGTATAGAATTCGTGCGCCGGGACGATTTCACCGGGAACACTCACCAGCGGATCGGCGCCTGTCTTCAGATTCTCCAATACAGACACTTCGATTTCGCGTGCGTTCATGGCGGCTTCGACGAGGACTTTCCGGTCGTAGCGAAACGCATCTTCGAGCGCCGCGTCGAGTTCGCTTGGTTCCTTTACCTTCTCCACACCGACGCTGGAGCCGAGATTCGCGGGCTTAACAAAGACAGGATAGCCAAGCTCTTTTTCAATCCTCCTGGCCGACTGCTCTTTTTCTTTTTCCCAAACTTCGTGCTTCAACGGAACATAAGGAACAATCAGGACTCCTTTGTCGCGAGCGAGGCGTTTTGCCATTACCTTATCCATCGCGACAGCCGATGCGAGGACGCCGCATCCAATATAGGGAAGATCGGCCAGCTCAAGTAAACCCTGAATCGTTCCGTCTTCACACAGAGGCCCATGCATAACCGGAAAGACTACGTCAATCCTGCGCGCCTCACCGGCTCAGCTTAAGTGGATCAACGCGTTATCGTTACCGGCTTCGGCGGGATTCGGCGGAAGCAGCACGTTCGGCGCGTCTTTGAAGATAGGGAGAGATTTCTTTCCTTCGAGCAAAGAAATGTCGTTGACGTGCCAGCGACCCTGCTTGTCAATCGCCACCGGCACAATCTCGAATCGATTACGGTCGAGATGAGTGATTACTGACGCGGCTGATTGCAGTGAGACTTCGTGTTCTCCCGAGCGGCCGCCGTACAACACCGCAACGCGCAGCTTCTTCATACAGCTCGCATATTTAGCGCGGTCGCTTCGTTTTTAATCAACTGCGGCTCAGTAACTGCCGCAAAACAAACGGCAAAATCCCGCCGTGCTTGTAGTAATCGATCTCGATTGGCGTATCGATGCGCAACTTCAGCGGGACCGAGCGCTTTGATTGTCCTTTAGCTTCGATCTGGAGGGTTATGTTTTGACCGGGCTTATTTGCGTCCGACAATCCTGTAATCGAAAAGATTTCTGAGCCGTCGAGCCCAAGCGATTGCGCCGTTGTTCCCTCGGGAAACTGCAATGGCAACACGCCCATACCAACAAGGTTTGATCGATGAATCCGTTCGAAACTCGCAGCGACCACTGCCTTTACACCCAACAAGCGCGTTCCTTTCGCGGCCCAATCGCGCGATGAGCCGCTGCCGTACTCGTGGCCAGCGAGAATAACCAGCGGAGTGCTAGTCTCTGCGTACTTCATCGCCGCATCAAAAATCGACATCTGCTCGCCCTCGCCATTCTTCGAACCGCCAGTCCGGCTCGGACCGAAATATTTCGTCACGCCTCCTTCGGTTCCGGGCACCATCAAATTCTTTATCCGCACATTCGCGAACGTGCCGCGCGTCATGACCAGATCATTGCCTCGCCTGCTGCCGTAACTGTTGAAATCTCGCGGCTGGATTCCTCGTGACATTAAATACTTCCCGGCCGGGGACGTTTCTTTGATTGCGCCTGCGGGCGAAATGTGATCGGTCGTTATCGAGTCGCCGAAAATCCCAAGGGCGCGTGCGCCGCGGATTTCCATGATATGGCCGGGCTCCATCGAGAAGTTTTGAAAAAACGGCGGCTCATGAATGTAATCGCTCTTCTCATCCCACTGGTAAACGTCGCCGGTGCTCGATGGAATCTCGTTCCACTTCGGATTTTGGTTCGCAAAATCGCGATACAATTTGCGAAACGTCTCTGGCGCGAGAGCTGATTGCATCGTGTCGCGGATTTCGCTGAGAGTCGGCCACAGATCGCGAAGGAAAGTCTCTTTGCCGTTCTTGTCCCTGCCGAGCGGGTCGCGCGAAAGATCGATGTGAACTCGACCCGCGAGGGCGAAGGCGACAACCAGCGGCGGCGACATCAAAAAATTCGCTTTGATATGCTGATGCACGCGCGCCTCGAAATTACGATTTCCCGAAAGGACAGAAGCAGCAACCAGATCGTACTTGTGAATCGCCTTCTCGATGTTTGGATGCAGCGGCCCGGAGTTGCCAATGCAGGTCGTGCAACCGTAACCGACCAGATTGAAACCGAGTTGATTGAGATATTTTTGCAGACCAGTTTTCTCCAGGTAATCCGAAACGACGCGCGAGCCGGGCGCCAGCGACGTTTTCACACTGGGATCGACATGCAGTCCGCGCTCAACCGCTTTTTTTGCGAGAAGACCGGCCGCGATCATCACGCTTGGGTTGCTCGTGTTTGTGCAACTCGTGATCGCGGCGATGAGCACGCTGCCTTGGCCAATGTGAGTTTGCCCGCGAGCAAATACCTCGCGCGACTCATCTTCAATTTCTCTCCCGGTATCGGGCGTCGGCCGGTTCGCAATCATCTCGATCTTATTGAGTTGATCGCCCGGATCGATTCCCTGATCTTCCTTGTTATCGGTCGAAAACATTGCCCCGTTGCGCGGGGCGCTGCCGTTCAATTCCACGAGATGTTTCTCGTGAAGATCGATATTTTGTTTCCCGTATCCGCCCTGTTGCACCGGTTTCTGCAACAGTTCGCGAAATACTTTGCCGAGCTCAGGCAGATTGATTCTATCCTGAGGCCTTTTCGGTCCGGCAACGCTTGGCTGCACCTCCGCCAAGTCCAAATCGACGTGGACGCTGTAATCGATCTCGCCCCGGAGCGGCATGCCGAACATCTTCTGCGCGCGAAAGTAATTCTCGAACGCCAGGCATTGTTCCTCGCTGCGTCCGGTGGCCCGTAGGTAATTCACCGATTCTTGATCAATTGGAAAATACCCCATGGTGGCGCCATACTCGGGCGACATATTCCCAATGGTGGCGCGATCCGGCACCGGCAGCGATGCAGCGCCTTCGCCGTAAAATTCGACAAATTTGCCGACGACCTTTTGCGCGCGCAGCAATTGCGTTATGTGCAGGACGAGATCCGTCGCCGTGACGCCTTCGCGCAGTTGCCCGCTCATGTGTACGCCCACCACTTCCGGTGTTAAAAAATAAACCGGCTGGCCGAGCATGCCGGCTTCCGCTTCAATTCCCCCCACGCCCCAGCCAACCACACCAAGACCGTTGATCATGGTCGTGTGCGAATCAGTCCCAACAAGCGTATCGGGATAATAAAGTAGCGCGTCCGCCCCGGTTGCGGGGCCGACGGGCATCTTGCCCGCTGTTGAGTGGGAAGCAGGCGAGACGCCCGCTGGCCCCACAGGCTGGAAGCCTGCGTTACTCAGAACGCCCTTGGCCAGGTATTCAAGATTCACCTGGTGCACGATGCCGATCCCCGGCGGGATCAGCTGGAAAGTTTTGAACGCCTGCTGACCCCACTTGAGAAACTGGTAGCGCTCGCGATTACGCTTGAACTCCATGTCCAAATTGAGTTGCAACGCGCGCGGCGACCCAAAGAAATCGACCTGAACGGAGTGATCCACTACCAGATCAACCGGCACGAGTGGTTCGATGATCTTCGGATCCCGTCCGAGCCGTTGCACAGCGCTGCGCATCGCAGCTAGATCAACCACCAGTGGCACACCCGTGAAATCCTGCAAAACGATCCGTGCGACGACGAATGGAATTTCCTCGTTCGCCGGCGACTTTGCGTTCCAGTTTGCGAGCGTCTCAACGTCTTTGCGCCGGGCTTTCTTCCCGTCGCAATTGCGCAGCACCGATTCGAGAACAATCCGGATGCTTACTGGCAACCGCGAAATTTTGCCGACACCTTGTTCTTCCAATGCCGGCAGCGAATAAAACAAACCTTCGCGCCCCTTGACCGCGTCGAATTTCCTGAGCGTCTTAAATTCGTCGTGCATATTTGTTGTCATTCCGAGCGGAGCGCAGCGGAGTCGAGGAATCCCGCGATGTTAGCTTTAAGGTCTCGCAACGGGATGTCTCGACTTCGCTCGACATGACAGGGTTATTTCAGTTCCGCCAGCTTAGCCTTGATGTTGTCGAAATTGGGCAACTGCCTGGCGTCATCGTTGCTCTCCGCATATTGGACCACGCCGTTCTTATCGATAATGAATGCCGACCTCTTTGGCACACCGCCCATTCCGAGGTTCATCTGCGGCAGGAAAGAGTCGTACATCACGTCATAGGTTTTCGCGACCTTGTGTTCGTAATCGCTTAATAGTGGCACTGTGATTTTCTCCTTTTGGGCCCACGCCTCCTGCGCGAATGGATTGTCGCCGCTGATTCCATAAACAGCCGCGTTCAAGCCGATGTACCCGTTCAGACCCGCGCTCACCTCACACATCTCCGTTGTACACGTGCCCGTGAACGCCATCGGAAAGAAGAGCAAAAGCGTGTTCTTGTGTCCAAAATTGTCGCTCAGCCGGATTTGCTTCGGTCCGGCAGGGACCTTCGTGGACAAAATGAAATCTGGCGCCTTGGTTCCAACAGCAAGTGGCATAAATGAATCCTTCGGTTTGCGTTAAACGTGGGGGAATTCAGTATAAGATCGACACGGAGCCGGTCAAAGACATCGTTGAAGCGTCAACTCTCCTTTGTCATTCTGAGCGAAGCGAAGAATCTCGGATTGTTTCTGGTTGCCTCAACTGCACCAAGGCTTGGTCAGAGATGTTTCGCTGAGCTCAACATGACAGGAAACGCTTTAACACTTTAACGCTTCAACGTTCGTTATGGAACTGTTCTGGTGGCTTTTCACGATTGTGCTGTTCGCCGTTGGTCTGATCGGGACCATCGCGCCGGTCCTGCCCGGCACGACAATTATTCTCGCTGCGGCGGTGGTTCACCGGATCATGTTGGGGCCGGAGAAAAGCATCGGTTGGCGCACGATCATCGTGCTCATGCTGCTGACGCTCGCGACGTATGCGATTGACGTTTTCGGCGGCTATTTTGGCGCGAAATACTTTGGTGCGACCAAGTGGGGCACATTCGGCGCTATTCTCGGCGCACTAGTCGGACTATTCTTCGGTATCGTTGGTTTGTTCGTCGGTCCAGTTATCGGCGCGATTGCTGGTGAATTCATCGCCGGCAAACGAATGATTGATGCAGGCCGGGCGGGCTGGGGAAGCTTGCTCGGAAATCTCGGCGCAATGCTCGGCAAACTTGTCATCGGCCTTGCTATGATCGCAATTTTCTTTCTGACCGTGCCAACGCCGTTCTGAATGAGGTTGTAGAGCAACCGCTACGGTTGCCCAAATCGGATGGCAGGCGGGGCGTCTGATCTACAACCGCTTTTTCTCATGGTTTCGCGGCTTCAAGATTTCCATTTTTGTGCTAAATTTTGGGCCGATGGCAGATGATCGCTGGCGAGCCGCTTGCGGCTTGCTGGAGGAAAGTCCGAACACCATACGGCAACATGCCGCGTAAAATACGCGGGCACCGCGGTTGAAAAACTTCGGTGACGGAAAGTGTCACAGAAAAGACACCGCCGGTTCTTTGGCAACAAAGCTCAGGTAAGGGTGAAAAGGCGAGGTAAGAGCTCACCGCTCGCGAAGCAATTTGCGAGGCAGGAAAAACCCCATGCGGTGCAAGACAAAACAGAGGGAGGGCAGCCGGCTCGTTTGATCCTCGGGTATCGTCGCACCACGGTCCCGCGACCGCGGGATCGGGCTCTCGGAGAAATTCGGGAGAGATGAATGATCATCGCCCAGCACTTTGCTAGCAAAGTGCTGGGGACAGAATTCGGCTTATCGCCATCGAAAATAGGAAGGGCGCTTTCGCAAACGAAGGCGCCCTTCGCTTTTTATTAGGCGACCGACGGCCTAAGCTTGGACTTTTTGCGGAGGAGCGGCAAAACTTTTTCCACCAGCGCGTCGGCTGTGATTCCGTGTTTTTTGCGCAGGCTGGGAACCGCGCCGTGCTCGATGAATTGATCGGGCCAACCGATGCGAACCACCGGCGTGTTTATCATTTGTGAGTGCAGATGTTCCATCACGGCGCAGCCAAAGCCGTTGTGCAAAACATGGTCTTCAATCGTGCAGACGACTTCGACGCTTCGCGCAAAAAATTCGAGTGTGCCGGTGTCCATCGGCTTGATCCAGCGCGGGTTGATGAGCGCGACCGAAATTCCTTTTTCTTCGAGCTTGCGCGCCGCTTCTTCGGCGATTTCAAACATGTTGCCCAATCCGAAGATCGCCACATCACGCCCATGCTGCACGACCTCCGCCTTACCTATCTCGAGAAGCTTCGGTTCCGGCTTGATTTTTACTCCGGGCCCCGAACCGCGCGGATAGCGAACGGCAATCGGACCGGAGTTGTAGTGCGACATTGTCCAAAGCATGTCGACAAATTCATCTTCGTCCTTTGGCTGCATGTGTACCCAGTTCGGCACGTGGCGCAGATAGCCGATGTCGAACAAGCCGTGGTGCGTCGGGCCGTCGTCGCCGCTTAAGCCGGCGCGATCCATGCACAGCTTCACATTCAGATTTTGGACGGCGATGTCATGGATCGCCATGTCGTAGGCCCGCTGGAAAAACGTGGAGTAAATCGCGAGGAACGGTTGCAACCCCTGCGTGGCCAGACCGCACGCAAAGAGCGTGGCGTGTTCTTCCGCGATACCGACATCGAAGTAGCGAGTCGGATGGGCCTTGGCAAAATGTGAAAGACCAGTTCCGCTTGGCATTGCCGCGGTGATAGCGACGATCTTTTGATTCGTCTCTGCAAATTTCGCCAGCGTTTTACCGATGATTTCCGAATAGGTCGGCGTCGGCGTTGGCGCAGTCTCGCCGCTCTCGATCTTGTATTTGCCGAGGCCATGAAATTTGTCGGGCTGTTTAATGGCCGGTTCGTAGCCTTTGCCTTTCTTGGTCAGAATGTGAAGCAGCACCGGCTCTTCCTGCGTCTTCAAAAACTCGAAGGTTTTTGTCAGCAGTGGAATATCATGGCCGTCGATGGGGCCGTAGTAGTGCAGACCAAGTTCTTCAAAGATCACGCTCGGCACGAGCAAACCCTTGACGCTTTCCTCCACTTTGTGCGCGAGGTGCACGCCGGTTTTTCCAAGAATCGCCTGGACGAAATCGCGCGCCTTATCATGCAGATGCGCATAAGTGGGATTCGTCACGATGCTGTTTAGGTAATTGGCTATCGCGCCGACATTCTTCGCGATCGACCATTCGTTATCGTTGAGCACGACGATGAACCGTTTCGTGTGCGCTTTTACATTATTGAGCGCTTCGTAGCTGATTCCGCAGGTGAACGCAGCATCCCCTGCGACCACAACGATGTGTTCGTCACCGCCGCGCAGGTCGCGTCCAACCGCCATCCCGAGCGCCGCCGAGAGCGCGGTCCCCGCGTGACCCGCGCCATAACAATCATGTTCGCTTTCCGTGCGCAAAAGAAAACCGTTGAGTCCACCGAATTGGCGCATGGTGTGGAAACGGTCGAGGCGGCCAGTAAACATTTTGTGCACGTAGCCTTGGTGACTCACATCCATCACGAAGCGGTCCCGAGGCGTGTCGAACACGCGATGCAACGCAATCGTCAGCTCAACCACGCCGAGGTTCGGCCCGAGGTGGCCGCCAGTTTGCGAAAGCACTTTGATCAGTTCATCGCGGACTTCCTGCGCGAGCTGCGGCAGATCCTGTTCCCGCAGCGTCTTGATGTCCGCGGGCGAATGGATCCCGTCGAGCAGACGCGGTGGCGTGGCTGTCGCCTGGGAAGTTTGAGAAGTTTCAGAAGAGTTTGATTTCGTCATTTGTGCTTTCGGGTTCCTCGATCTTTTTGTCTGTAGCAGCGGCTTCCTGCGTCGGCTCGAACTCTTTAACTACGGGTTTGCCTGCGCTGTTGCGCGCAATGATCTCGATCTTTTGCTCCGCGTTGGCAAGCCGTTCCTGGCAGACTTTTACAAGGTTCATTCCTTCTTCGTAGCGCACTATCAGATCTTCGAGCGGCAATTTACCGGACTCCATCTGCTCGACAATTTTTTCGAGTCGATCCATCGCGCCTTCGAAGTTAAGCTCTGCCTCGCGCGGCTTCGTTTTGCTGCTCATGGGGAGAACGTGGAATTAAGCACAGGTTCGCAAGGAGAAAAGGGAGACTTGGCGTGATCGAGCCTTAACTAACTCATGTGGCGCTGTTGGGTCCGCTGTTTCCTGGCGAGTATTGGACGTCTGCTCATGCGCTGAGGACAGCGCACGCTACAGCAATCTTCAGGGGCGAAAGCACTTACTCTTGTGATGAAATGGCAAATTTGCATTCGCGTTGATTGAAAGTGCGAGCCAATGTTTTCGCTCTTGAAATACATGAAAAAAATGCCGGCATTTTCGCTCCCCTGGCGGCGTCGATTGGAGAACCCGAATCAGATGGAATCGGCTGCCACGCCGTTTTACGCCATGTGGGATGCAGTTGCGCGTCTTGCGCACGAAATTCGAGGGAGTGATTTCATGGCGGAAATGATTCGACGCCGAGACGCATATGGTAGCGAAGGCGTGATGGGAGCGCTCGATTGCGCAACGCTCTACGGATTAACGCGCTGGCTTCGGCCTGTGGTGGTGATGGAGTCGGGCGGGTTCATTGGCATGTCGTCGGCATTCATCTTGAAAGCTTTCGCAGATGAAAACCTCACGGCTGCGAAACTCTATAGCATCGAATCGAGCGACGAATGTGAGCAAGGGGCTCTAATTCCAGACGAATTGCGATCCGCCTCAGGCGGATTCATATCCATGCACGGCAAAGTGGAGGATTTCCTTAAGCGTGATCAATTGCCCGGATCGATCGACATGTTTCTACATGACAGCTCGCATAGCTATCGGCACATGCTCTGGGAGTTTCGCCAATTCTGGCCGAGGCTGCGTGATGGCGGCTTGCTGGTGTCGCATGACGTCCAGATGAACGCCGCGTTCCCCGAATTCATCGCCAGGACGTACGCGCACGATAAGAGAACCGGCCGCCGCGATGCTGGGCGCACTTCGCATTACGAATGGGGCCGCTGGGGCTACATCGGCTTCGCAATTAAGAAGACAGATTGATTAGTCAGGTGGTGTTGCTTGCGGGAGTGCCCAGGCATTATTTAATCCGTTCACGTATGGCGAGCTTGATCGATTCGATTGCCGGCCACGATGCGCGGCATCGGGTGATATTTGGGAGCGCCGCTGGAGCCATCGTTTTCTTTTCTTTGCGGAACCACGTACGTCTTCCAACCGACATAATTGCGGCTTGGGATACCTTTGCCTTTTGTGTCCTCGCTTCGGCGTGGCTGACAATCCTGATTACGCCGCAGCGGACGTTGCGTGCCCGCGCTCAACAGGAGGATTTTGGGCGAAGCGTGATCTTCGTCTTTGTGGTGGTGGCGGCTTGCGCGTCATTATTCGCGGTGGGATTTCTCGTAAGTGTAGGTAGCGGACCGGCAGGACATCTTGTGTTAGGACTGGCGACAGTTGTCTTGTCCTGGAGTCTTATTCAAACCGTCTTTGGGTTGCACTACGCCCATGCTTTTTATGGCGATAGCGACCAACCAGGCGAAAGGCGACATGCTGGCGGACTCGTTTTCCCTGGAGAACGGATGCCGGATTATTTCGATTTTGCCTACTTTTCGTTCGTTATAGGCATGACCTGCCAGGTCTCGGATGTGCAAATTACTTCACGCCGGATGCGGCGGCTGGCACTCCTGCAGAGCGTGCTCGCCTTTGGATTCAATACCATCATCCTTGCGCTCTTGATTAATACCGTTTTCGACCTTGTGAAAGAATTCCGTTCGGGTGGCAAATAACCACTATTCGATCTGCTTTCGATACGCCTCTGCGTCTTTTAGGTTTTTAAGATCGTCGGCGTTGTCGATCTTCAAAACAAAAATCCAGCCCTGGCCGTAGGGTTCGCGGTTGATCAGGCCGGGATCGGCTTCGAGCGCTTTGTTCGCTTCGATGACTGTTCCTTTCACCGGCGCGTAAATGTCACTGGCAGCCTTCACCGATTCGACAATCGCAATTGCTTCTTTAGCGTTCGCCTGCCGATCCATCTTCGGCAGCTCGACATAAACCACATCGGTCAATTCCGATTGCGCATGATCCGTGATGCCGACGCGGACATTCTCGCCTTCGCGCTTAATCCATTCGTGACTCTCGGTGTAAAGCAAATCGTCTGGGACATTCATGATGCTGATTTCTTGTAGAGCGGTTTCTTTTCGATGATGGCCGGGAATTTTTGTCCGCGAATTTCGATGTCAATTTGTGCGCCAATCTTCCCGTGTGCCGCCGAGACATACGCCATACCCACACCCCAATTCAAGCTCGGAGACAGCGTGCCACCCGTGACTTCACCGATCCGCTCGTCATTTTGGAAAACGGAATAATGTGGTCGTGGCGGCGGGCCTTTGTCTTTCATTCGAAACGGCACGAGCCTTTCGCGGGGACCGTTCTCTTTGGTCTTCAACAAAGCCTCGCGCCCGATGAACTTTGGTTTGCTCAGATCGACAAAGAAGCCGAGCCCCGCCTCGATCGGATTGCGTTCCGGCGACAGATCAGAACCGTTGAGCGGATAGCACATTTCCAAACGCAATGTGTCGCGCGCGCCGAGTCCGCACGGTTTAATGCCAAAGGGTTTACCCTTTTCCAGCGCAGCGTTCCAAAAGTTTACCGCGTCGTGCGCGTGAAAAAATACTTCGATTCCGTCTTCGCCCGTGTAACCCGTGCGCGCGACGAAAACAGTGACGCCGTTGAATGGAAGCTTTACGATCTGATTTCGCGCCGGTAGCTCTGTTTCGCGGCCAAACAGCGCTCGAAAGAATTCCACGACACGCGGGCCCTGAATAGCGACGCCGCCAAAGTCCGCGCTGCGATTTATGAGTGCGAGAGGAGCGGCGTCTTTCCAGCCGCCGTCTGGGCGACCTAGAGATCGCCCCTCCTTGAGATGCTTTTCCAGCCACGCAAAATCCTCGTCGGTTCGAGCCGCGTTCACGACGAGGAGAAACTTTTGATCACCGATTCGGTAAACGATCAGATCATCGATGATTCCGCCCCGCTCGTTCAGGAGAAATGTGTATTGGCCCATCCCCGCCTCGAGTTTGCCGACGTTGTTCGTTAGCATCGTGTTGAGCCAGTCACGCGCGCCGGCTCCCTCCACGATGAACTGTCCCATATGCGAGATATCGAAGATGCCGACGTTGTTTCGTACAGCCTGATGCTCGTCCACTATTCCGGTGTATTGCACCGGCATCAGCCAACCGGCGAATGGAACGATTCTCGCGCCCAGCCGCACGTGTTCCTTGTAAAGTGGCGTCTCTTTATGCGCGGCCTCGCTCACGCGCCAAGCTAAGCGGCGCTGTTATCATGTGCAAAGATGGATCGGCTTCTCCGGAGACAATGAAATCATCGCGTTGGGGACAACGCGATCCACCTTGCACGCGAACTGCGCGACATTACCGTGCGCCAGCAATGACCTGGCTGGACAAGCTTGAGCGCCGGTTTGGTTTCCTGGCCATCCCCGGACTGATCCGGATCGTGATCGGCTTCACTGCGCTCGTTTGGGCGCTGATGTGGCTGAATCCCAATCTCCGCTTTGCGCTCGATCTCGATCCCGCGCGCATTCGTCATGGCGAGGTCTGGCGGCTAATCACTTACATTTTTGTGCCGCAAACACTCAGCTTTTGGATCATCCTGGCCCTCTGGTTTCTCTGGTTTATCGGCGAAGGTCTTGAACGCGCGTGGGGTGCGTTCCGGCTTACCCTGTATTTTGTCGTGGGGATGATCGGCACAACGGTCGCTGCCTTTTTCTTCGGCAGCAATTTTTCCAACGGGATGTTGATCGCCTCCTTGTTCTTCGCCTTCGCGCGATTCTATCCGGACGAAGTCATCTACGTGCTGTTCATCCTGCCGGTAAAGATCAAGTGGCTTGCATGGGTCTTCGCCGCATTGTTGCTGCTCGGATTTGTGTTGCGTACAAACTCCTATCGCGCTGCGCTCGTCGCGGCGTTCGCCAATTATTTTATCTTCTTCGGCCCCGAAATTATTCATCAGGCTCGGCATCGTCGTGACGTTTCGACGCGGCGAAGACGTTTTGAAACGGCCTCGCGCAGCACAGACGACGCGCTGCACCGATGCGCAGTTTGCGGTGCAACTGAATTGACGGATCCAAATCTGGATTTCCGCGTCGCACGCGATGGCGAAGAATATTGCATGGCCCATCTGCCAAGGGCGGGCACGCCCGCGAGCTGAGCTGCATGTCATCCTGAGCAAAGCGAAGGACCTCGCCTTGGATGCGAGGTTACTCAAACGTACTTTGAATGATCAACGCCTACTGCGAGCTCCCTCGCCGTCTGCGCGGCTCGGGACGACCTGCCGGGGCCGATTGCTCGCAACACCGACATCCTCAGTTTAGACTACCAGCGATGACCGACAAGAACACTGCGCTCGTTCCCGAGGAAGGGTGGCACTGTCTGCACCTGTTTTACCGCATCGAGTACGGGCAATGGCAATTGCTCAGCCGCGAAGAGCAAAATGTTGCTAAGACCAATCTTTCGTCGCTTGTGCAGGAAGTGCGCGCGATGGATTCCACGCAATTGCTGACGCTCGCAATAGTCACGCCAAAAGCCGACATCGGCTTCATGTTGATCACGCCCGACCTGCAAAATGCGAACAAGATTGAGAAACGGTTGTCGCTCTGCTTAGGCGCAGACGTGCTCACGCCGGTTTACAGTTATTTGTCGCTGACCGAGGAAAGCGAATACATCACCAGCGAGGAAGAATTCGCGCAGACAGTAGACGCGAGTGTTCGCAACGACCCTGCAAAACTCAATGAAGCTCTGACGACATTTCGCGAGCGAATGAAGCATTACCGCCAGGAACGGGTTTACCCCACACTTCCCGATTGGCCGATTGTTTGCTTCTATAATATGAGCAAACGCCGCGCCGAACAGCGCAACTGGTATGCGCTGCCGTACGAGGAGCGCCGCAAACTGATGACAGGACACGCCACCGTCGGGCGCGAGTTCGCCGGGAAAGTGAAACAACTCATCACAGGTTCGACGGGTCTCGACGATGCCGAATGGGGAGTGACGCTGTTTGCGCGCGACACGTTTCAGATCAAGGCGATCGTTTACAAAATGCGTTTCGATCCGGTGAGCGCTGAGTACGCGGATTTCGGCGAATTCTACGTCGGCATCCAATTGCCGCTCGACGAATTATTTCGGCGATTGCACCTTTAGCTTTAATCGTGCTCATGCTCATGATCGTGCTCGTAATCGGATCGAATCGAGCACGAGAAGGAATAAAATTGGATGGGTGACAGAGTGGTTGATTGTGCACGCCTGGAAAGCGTGTGTGCCGAAAGGCACCGGGGGTTCGAATCCCCCCCCATCCGCGCTAATCTCTCATTCGTGCTCCTACTCTTACTCTTGCTCGTCTTTAACGTTTCCGTTCCAGCACTTGCAGCTCCTGTCGTAGTTTTACCATGCTGCCGTCCGGCAGGACTCCACGAAAGTTCACCGTCGGATAAATCATGCAGTTGCGTCCAATCACTGAGCCTGGATTGATCACA
This sequence comes from Verrucomicrobiota bacterium, assembly GCA_003218475.1. Lineage (GTDB taxonomy): Bacteria > Verrucomicrobiota > Verrucomicrobiia > Chthoniobacterales > UBA10450 > Udaeobacter. Next base: position 32,768 of record QHNR01000067.1, read on the forward strand.
GCATTGCAGCCGATCTCTGTTCGGTCACCGAGGATCGCCCCGAATTTTCTGAGACCGGTTGGAATCTCGCCGTCTGACGTGATCACCGCGATTTCGCTGTGATCGAGCTTTACATTGGAGAGAATCACGCCCGCGCCTAAATGAGCGTGATGACCAAGAATGGAATCGCCGACGTAATTAAAATGCGGCACCTGCACTTCGTCGAAGAGGATGCAATTTTTGAATTCGCAGGAGTTCCCCATCACGACGCCGTTGCCGGCGATTACATTTTCGCGGACGTAACAACCGCTGCGGACCCGGCAATTTTCACCGATCCACGCTGGACCTTTTAGCACCGCGCCCTGCTCAACGACCGTGCCCCTGCCGATGAATACACTATTGCTGATGAACGGTTTTCCCATCAGCTCGCCCAAAATTCCGGGCTTCAAGCGAAATTGCAGGTAGCTGGCAATCTGTTTGAGTGCGTCCCAAACGTAATTTTGGTTTTCGAACAACTTCGGGTGGGCCGTGTGTTCGAGATCGAGAAATTCGGCCGGCGCAAACATTTTCACCGATCAAGATGACGAAACGCTCCGTAAGTGGCGAGCGCATTTTTCTGGGTAGCGCACGCGTCTCGCGTGCTGGTTTCGGCGTCGCGCTGAAACGAACTTTTTGCGGGAGCGAATTTTCGGACTTAGCGCAGCGTTAAAAGTCCGCGATCGCGAGGCGCGCTCGCCAACACGCGGGACGCGTGCGCTACCCAGAGCGCGGGGTGAGTTGTGACCCGTCTTTCGTGTCGCGCACTTCCCATCGGAGCGCGGAAATTCGCTCGCGCAGTTCGTCGCTTCGTTTCCAATTCTTTTCGCGCCTTGCGTTCTCGCGCTCCTTTGCGAGTTGCGTCACTTCCGTTGGAACTACTATTTCGGCGTGAGCTTCGAGATCGAGGACAGTGTTGATTCTTTGCCACCAATCCAGCAACGCGCTTGCGGAAGCCGCATCCAACTTGTTTTCATCCATGGCGCGATTCGTTTCGCGAATCGTTTCGAACAAGAATCCGAGCGCCGCGGAAATGTTTAGATCGTCATCGAGCGCTTCTTCGAAGCCCGGTTTTTCAATCGGGCGTTGGGTGGCGGTGGGCGCTGGGCGTTGGACCTTTTCTTTTCTCGCAATTTTGCTCAGCCGCGCCAGCCATTCATCAATACGCCCGAGCGACTCGCGAGCCTCATTCATACCCTTCCAGGTGAAATTAAGTGGCACGCGGTAATGCACACGCAGCAGCGCGTAACGAAGCTCGCGCCCGGAGTAACTTTTCGCCAGAACATCCGGCACTGTGTAAAAATTACCTAACGACTTCGCCATTTTTTGTCCATCTACCAGCAGATGCGCGCAATGCAGCCAATAGCGGACGAATTTCTCCCCTGTGACGCCTTCGCTCTGCGCGATCTCCGCTTCGTGATGTGGAAAAATGTTATCGACGCCGCCGCAATGGATATCGATTTGATCGCCGAGTAGCGCTGTCGCCATTGCGCTGCATTCGATATGCCAGCCGGGACGCCCCGGCGCCCATGGCGAATCCCATTTCACATCGCCATCTTCTTCGTCCCAGGCTTTCCAAAGCGCGAAATCGCCGATGTGTTCCTTGTCGTACTCGTCGTGCTTCACGCGCCCGGTCGATTGCAACTGCGTGAGATCGAAGTGCGCGAGCTTTCCGTAATTGGGAAATTTGTTGATGCGAAAATAAACCGATTTGTCGTCGGCCTGATAAGCGAGTCGTTTCGAAATGAGTGCGCCGATCATCGCGATCATCCTGTCGACGTAACGCTGGTCGGTCGCGCAGGGAAATTCGTCGGCACGTTTGATCCGCAATGTTTTGGCGTCTTCGAAGAACGCCTGTTTGAACTGCCGGGTGAACTTTGCGAGCGGGACGCGCGCCTCGCGCGCGCCGCGAATCGTTTTGTCGTCCACATCGGTGATGTTCATGACGCGATGCACCTTGTAACCGCGCAGCTCGAGATGGCGCTGAAGCAAATCTTCAAAAATATACGCGCGAAAATTTCCAATGTGCGCCCGGCTGTAAACAGTCGGCCCACAAGTGTAGATCTTGATGGAGCGCGCAGCCGGATCGAGCGGCTCGAATTCTTCGAGTTTGCGCGAGTAAGTGTTAAAAAACCGCATCTGTCATGTCGAGCGAAGTCGAGACATCTCTCGATTAATGAAAAGAGATTCCTCGACTCCGCGGAGTTTACCCTGAGCGAGCGTAGCGTGTCGAATGGGCTCTGCTCGGAGTGACAACGGATTCATTCTACTTCCACCGTTGCAATCGCGATTGCGGCGATGCCTTCGCTGCGTCCGACCGCGCCGAGCTTTTCGTTGGTGGTGGCCTTTACACTCACATTCGAATCGGGAGTGCCAATCGCGTCGGCAATTGTTTTTCGCATTGCCGCAACGTGCGGCGCAAGTCTCGGTTTTTCGGCCAGAACGGTTGCATCGATATTTACGACCCGCGCCTTTTTTTCCGCGAGCACTTTGATCACGCGCCTTAGAATCTCGATGCTACTTATGCCACGAATCGACTCGTCGGTATTTGGAAAATGCTGACCGAGATCGCCTGCACCGATAGCTCCCAGCAAGGCATCTGCGATAGCATGCAACAGAACATCGGCATCGGAATGTCCGTCCAGCCCGTGCGAGTGCGGAATCTCGACGCCGCCCAAAATCAGTTTTCGCCCCTCGGCGAGCCGATGCACATCATAGCCGATTCCACATCGAATCATGGCTTCGCCACGCTAAATCGTTGAACCGTTGAATCGTTAAATCGTGAATTCACCGTCACAATTTGAGATCAACAATGCCATTGGACGCCACGATGCTGTATTTATCTCTCATGTGTTCGAGCGGACGAAGATCGACAGTTCCGCCGGCGTTTTCAACCAGAAGCCAGCCCGCCGCGATGTCCCACAAGCTGATCCCGGTTTCAATATACGCGTCGAATCGTCCGCACGCGACGTAAGCCATGTCGAGCGCTGCGCTGCCAAGCACTCGGCACTTGCGCACGCGATGAATCATCGTCTGGAGCAGTGGGAAATTCGCGTCGATCGTGTCTCTAGTCTTGGCGAGGCCGACTGAGACGATGGATTCAGCCAGATCCGCGCGATCACTTATATGAAAGGGACAGCCATTTAGCTTTGGAGCCTCACCTTTTTGCCCAGCCCACATCTCTTCGCGAATTGGATCGTAGATGACGCCGACCATGATTTCGCTGCGCACGCGGAGGGCAATCGACACGCAAAAATGAGGGATGCCGTAGAAATAATTAACCGTGCCATCAAGTGGATCGACGACCCACTGATGCTCGGTAGATTGATCGCCGGCGATTCCTTCTTCGCCATAAATGGCGTGGCCGGGAAATTCTTTCAGAAGCAAGTTCGTAATTAACTCCTGTGCCTGAACATCGATCTCCAGTTTCAGATCGTGCGCGGCGGCGGCGTTGACCCGTTGCTGCCGACGGAAATTTTCACGAAGCAACTTTCCCGCCTGCCGCGCAGCATGTTCGGCCGAATCGAGATAATGCTTCATGGCGAAATATTACGTCGCACAAAGAACGGAAAGTGCACACCCGGAAATGCAGTGACGCAGGCAATCCTGCCTGCGAGCAAGCGATGCGCAACGCCCAAGAAAGATGCAGGCAGGATTGCCTGCATCACAATAAAAAACCGGGAGGAAAATAAATTCTCCCCCCGGGTTGAAGTTAGGGGTTGTGGACCCGAAGAAATTCGGGCCCGTTAACGAAGTTTCGGGCTTAGTGCCTTTTTTTCTTCGCTGCTTTTTTCTTTGCTGCCTTTTTTTTCTTTGCCATCGACTAATTCCCCCCTTTCAATCCGCAACGTGCGGAACCTGGTGAAGAGTTGGGAATAATTTTCACTTCACTTAACTGCGTTCACTAATCATCACATCTTTTTTGTCAAACATTATTGTTGCAGAATTTAGAAAAATTTTTACGAGCTCGCGTGCGATAATTTTTTTTTGCGCGCGCGAAATTTTCTGTCGCTCTCCGTTTTTGAAGAGGATCGTCACTTCATTTACGTCGCTGTCCATTCCCGATTTTGCGCTGCTCACGTCGTTTGCAATGATGATGTCACAATTTTTCTCGCGCAGTTTCCGCGCAGCATTTTTTTCTACGTCATTCGTTTCTGCGGCGAACCCGACGACAAGGAATCGGCGATCGTGCCAATGGCCTAGCGAATCGAGAATGTCGCGCGTGGGAATTAATTCGAGCGAAACATTTTCGCTGCGCTTTTTGATTTTTGTCGGTGACACGCTTGCCGGTTTGTAATCGGCCACGGCGGCGCACATCACGCATATGTCGCATTTGCTCGCATCGCGATGCACCGCATCGAACATTTCATCACTCGTTGAAACGGAAACCAATTTCGCCGCGCGCGGCGGCTGGAGACTGACCTGGCCGGAAATTAAGATGACATCGTGCCCGGCATCGAGCGCAGCTTCTGCGATCGCATAACCCATTTTTCCCGACGAACGATTTGAAACATAACGAACCGGATCGATCGGCTCGCGCGTGGGCCCGGCCGTGACGAGAAACTTCACGCGATCAAATTATCCTGCCGCGCAAGCAAGAACTCCGCGCGGAAGGCGATGTCATTAACTTTCCAGAGTCGGCCAACTCCTTCGTAACCGCATGCCAGCATTCCTTCTTCTGGACCGATAAATTCCACGCCGCGCATCTGTAATTTTTCTACATTCTCCACTGTCGAGGGATGCTGCCACATTTTTCCGTTCATGGCCGGCGCAAGCAGAATCGGCGCGCGCGTGGCGAGCGCGATCGCCGCAAGCGGGTGACCGGCCAAGCCGTGCGCCAGTTCGGCGATAATGTGCGCGGTGGCGGGCGCGATCAGGAGCAGGTTCGCGCGATCCGCAAGATCGATGTGACCGGGTCGCCAGCTTTCCTTCTCGTCGTAGAAGCTCGTCGTCACCGGATTTTTGGAAAGCGTCTGCAACGTCAGCGGCGAAATGAATTCAGTCGCATCCTGTGTCATGACGACAAATACTTCATGACCCTGTTTAACGAGCAGACTGGCCACTTCGGCTGATTTGTAGGCGGCGATTGAGCCTGTGACACCAAGCACGATGGATTTTCTTCCAGCCGCAATACGTACCACTTTTCGCAGGCTCGTCTTCTCGCGTTTGCCTCGTGAGTTTTTCTCCATTGAACATTGCGAACTTAGTCGCGAATCTGCGGTAGGGGAAGCTGATAGCTTCCTGTTATTGATTGGAGCCAATAGCCCCCGCAAAGATCAAACGCCGGCTCAAATAACTTTCTGCAGCCATGATCTGGAGAAATTTCTGCAGGTCTTCTTCAACTGAACCGCTAATAATCGTGTAACGATAATCCCGCCATAATTCCATCTCTCGCGTCGCTGTCTCCAGCCGCCGTTTGATCTGCTCTTCAGTCTCTGTGCCGCGTTTGCGCAAACGTCGCCGCAATTCGTCGAGATCGGGCGGCATAATAAAAACATCGGTTAGGGCCTGGCGGATTATTGAATCGTCGCAATTGCGGATGGTGGCGGCGCCCTGCGTATCAATATCGAGCAAGACATCGACTCCGTCGTTCAGATTGGTCAGCACTGGCTCGCGCAATGTGCCATAAAAATCTCCGTGCACCTCCGCGTGTTCGAGAAAATCGCCGGCTTCGAGTTTCGCGTGAAAATCCGCATCCGAGAAGAATTGATAATGTTCGCCGTTAATTTCACCGCTGCGTGGCGCTCGGGTAGTGCAGGAGACGGAGTAGAAAAGATTGGGGTTTTGTCGCAGCGCCTCGACCAGTGTGGTTTTGCCTGCGCCCGATGGCGCGGAGATGACGAAAAGAATTCCGCGGCGGTTAAAACCTCGTGACATCGGTTTCCGTAAGTCTTCAACGCTCACGATCGATGGCGACTCCGTGTGTAGGCAGGGCTGTCATGTTGAGCAAAGGGAAGCATCTCTGGTTTAATAAGCGCGGCGAAAGAACTGATCTGAGATTCTTCGCTTCGCTCAGAATGACAGGCTGGACTGTCACTTGGATTGTCTTACTCAAGGTTTTGAACTTGCTCCCGGATCTTTTCCAGTTCGGCTTTGCATGCGATAACGCGTTGTGAGATTACAGCGTCATTGGCTTTCGCGCCGAGCGTGTTGAGCTCGCGGAAAATTTCCTGCGTGATGAATTCCAATGTGCGCCCGACCGGCTCTTTGCTACGCAAGTGATGCGCGAATTGGGCAAGATGACTCTCGAGCCGCGTCAACTCCTCCGACACATCAGCACGATCTGCAAAAAAAGAAATTTCTTTGAGCACCCGTTCGTCTTCGCTGGCGATCGGCAGCCCCGATTTTTGGATTCGGTCGAGAAGCGCGGCGCGATATCTTTTCACCACGTCGGGGTGGAGCGCGCGAACTTCCTTCAGTTTTTTCCGGATCGCCTTGAGACGATGAATCAAATCCTTGGCCAGATGTTTGCCTTCGCGCTCCCGCATTTTGATTAAATCTGCGAGGGCGGCGCGCAGCGCGCGCTCAACGGCCGTCCACACCTCTTCCGCGTTCAAGGCTTCTTCCGGGAACCGCATGACTCCCGGCGCCTGCAGGATTGTGCTGATCGTAATCTCGCCCGGCGCGTTCAGTTCCTTCTGCAGCGTGCGCATCGCTTCATGGTAGGAGCGGGCGAGTTCCGTGTTGAGTGCGAGGTTTCGCACGCCGTTCGCGCCGCTGTGAAGGGTGATGGTGGCACTGGTGCGGCCGCGCGAAATATTTTCGTTAATTGTCTGCCGAACGCGCGGCTCGAGCTCCGCCAGATCGCGCGGCAAATTGATCACGATGTCGCTCTGCTTTCGGTTCACAGAGTTAAGCTCAACACTAAACCTCGTTCCGTCATGATCGGTCTCGGCGCGACCGTATCCAGTCATGCTCCGCATATCTCGATGAAAACGTTATCGCAGAGAAACGTTCAACGTTCAATCACACGTTCGCTGAGAAGATGTCGCAACGCCTTTCGATGTGGCGAAGGCATTGGGATCGAGTCCAGTGAATCGATTCGGACCCAACTCCGCAATGGGTTTCGAATCTTTACCCGGTGCCGTGCGTAAACGCTTAACGTGACGCGATGGTCCGTGAACGGAAAGATCGACTTATAAACCGGCCGTTGATTCGCCGATTCTCTTTGCAACGGCGGCAAGATCCACATGCCGCGCCACCATGTAGATGATTGTTCAAGCAGAATCTTGCCCTGACGCACCACAAACGCGTGCTGTTCGGTGAGTCGCTTTGTGCGGGGACGGGATTTTCTGACCGGCAGAGCTTGCGGATTTTTCGCACGGCAGAATGTCTTCACGGGACAAATGCCGCATTTAGGTTGGCGCGCAACACAAACAAGCGCGCCGAGATCGATGAGTGCAGAGTTGTAAATCGAGGCGTTGGATTTTGGAACGAGTCTGGCTGCATATTGCCAAAGGGTTTGCCGGCCCCGATCAGAATCGATCGATTCGGGGAAATCGAATAATCGCGTCAAAACACGAGCCGTGTTAGCTTCGACGATGGGGAGTGGTTGATCGAACGCGAAACTGGCGACGGCGTGCGCAGTGTATTTTCCGATTCCTGGAAGCTGCTGCATTTGCTCTACTGATCGCGGTAAGCGTCCGCGATATCGATCTACGACAGTCGTCGCGGTAGCCTGAAGATTTCGCGCGCGAGCATAATAGCCGAGGCCTTGCCACGCGTGAAGCACGTCGTTTTCGGAAGCCCGGGCCAGTGAGACAAAATCGGGGAAACGGCGGAGCCACTCGTTGTAATAAGCGATCACCGTGGAGACCTGAGTTTGCTGGAGCATCAACTCGGAGACAAGGATCGCGTAAGGATCGCGCGTGCAGCGCCATGGCAGGTCGCGGCCGTGACGGCGAAACCACCGCAGAAGCGAGCGGTGGAACGCGGGAGCGTTTCTTGGCGATGTCACGATTTGAAGGCAAACCTTGAACGCTCAACGCCCAACGTCCAACTCTCAATTCAGAAGATGATTGAACATTGAGTGTTGAGCGTTGAGCGTTGGACGTTGAATTCTTACACCCACCCGTTGACGAAGGAGCAGGCGACGAAGCTTCGTGCGCTGCTTGAAGAGCTTGGTTTTGAATTTTCGTCGAAGGAATACACACTTTTCTTTGCGCAAAAAAACAAGTTGAGCGTGGCGGTTTACGAGAAGGGACCGAAGGTGCTCGTGCAAGGCCGTGACGTGGAGGAGTTCGTGCAGTTCGAGCTGGAGCCGAAAATTCTTGGCGAAGCGAAGCTCGGCTACGAGGAAGTGCATTCCCCAGAAATGTTCGAGCCCCATTTCGGTGTAGATGAGAGCGGGAAGGGCGATTTCTTCGGGCCGCTGGTGATTTCCGGAGCGTATGTCGACCGTGGGATTGCTCACAAACTTGTCGATGCCGGCGTGGTGGACAGCAAGCGAATCACTTCCGATGCACGGATTCGCGCGCTTGCGGACACGATTCGGAAAACTTCTTTGGGTCTGGTGGAAACCGTCCTGATCGGACCCGCGAAGTACAACGAGCTTTATCAGAAGTTTAGTAATCTTAACCGGCTGCTCGGCTGGGGCCACGCGCGCGTGATTGAAAATTTGTTGGAGAGAAAGCCGGGATGTCCGCGCTCGTTATCAGACCAGTTTGCGGATTCGCGGGTGATTAATGCGTCCTTGCTCAAGCACGGTCGCAAGCTCACCATCGAACAGCGCCCAAAAGCGGAATCTGACATCGCGGTAGCGGCGGCGTCGATCCTCGCCCGCGAGGCGTTCATCAACTGGCTGGAGCGCAAAAGCAAAGAGCTCGGTGTGCGGTTGGGCCGGGGGGTTTCGCCGAGCGTAAAAGAGGCCGCCAGAAAACTGGTGGAAATGAACGGGCCAGGCGCGTTACGGGAGGTGGCAAAGGTGCATTTTCGCACAGCGCACGAAACCGCGCCGGACTATTATCCTGCTCCGCCTCCACGTGAGGAATGGACAGGCCCCCGTGATTTGTTGAAGCGTTAAAGCATCAAAACGGATTGGATGCTTCAAGCAGTGTAAACGCTTCAACGATTTAACGGGTTGAATCATTGGTCATTGATTCGTCGTTCGTCCATTCGCCATTAGGCGGTATACCAAAGCTAACAAAGCGCGACATCGTCGTCTCTATCAGCAATCAAACCGGGATGGTCCAGCACCAGGTCTTCGATGTAGTCCAGCGGACGCTTGATAAAATCACCGACAGCCTGGCTAACAATATCCCGGTTGAACTGCGCAATTTTGGCGTCTTTCAGCCGCGCCTGACAAAGCCGCGAGTCGGCCGAAACCCGAATCAGCCCGGTAGCAGTTTTGTGATTCCGCCCCGCGCGACAGTGAAATTTAAGGCTGGCAAGATCATGCGTCAGCGCGTTGAGAAGCTGTCACGCCAATTAAAAGAGACCGCAGAACGCAACACTAAAACAGCAGCCGGCGTCCCAAACGGACAGTAAGAGAGCGCGGCGTCATTTTCGCCGCAACCTCCGAACTGCTCACGAGAGCAAAGCCTGG
>QHNR01000069.1 GCA_003218475.1 Verrucomicrobiota bacterium
CCCTTTCGGCAAGCCGCCGCGCTTATGCTCGGCGCGGCCGACGCGTTGCAGCAGAGTGGCTATGGAGCGCGTGGTCCCGAGCTGACATACGAGATCAACCGAACCGATGTCGATGCCCAACTCGAGTGAAGCCGTAGCAACGAGCGCTTTCAGTTCGCCGCGCTTCAATCGGTCTTCCGCATCGAGACGCAGTTTCGCGGAAAGACTTCCATGATGCGATGTGACCGCATCTGCGCCGAGCAGTTCGCTCAAGTGATGTGTCACCCGCTCGGCCATCCGGCGCGTGTTGACGAAAACCAAAGTAGTCTGGTGCGCCTTAATTAATTCCGCAAGCCGACGGTAGATTTCTTCCCAAATTTCGTTCGACATCACCGCTTCCAGCGGCGAACTCGGGAGCTCAATCGCCAGGTCCAATTCGCGACGATGTCCGATGTCGATGATCTCGCAATCCGGATTGCAAGCGCCATCCACATCACGAGTGCCGACGAGGAAACGTGCAACCTCTTCAATCGGCTTCTGCGTTGCAGATAAACCGATTCGTTGGGGCGGATTTTTCGTCAGGGCGGCGAGGCGTTCAACGCTCAATGCGAGATGCGCGCCGCGCCGGTCGTCGACAACAGCGTGAATCTCATCCAGGATCAGCGTTCGCGCCGTACTCAACATCCGCCGGCCCGATTCGGAAGTGAGCAGCAGATACAGCGACTCTGGCGTCGTAACGAGGATGTGCGGCGGTTTCTTGGCAAGCGCTTGCCGTTGCGCGGCGCTCGTATCACCCGTCCGAACTTCGGCGCGCACATCGATCTCGCTTGCCGCGCCGTAGCGCCGCGAAGGCGGGCGCCCATTTCCCTTGCATACGAGCGAGCGAATTCCAGTAAGCGGCTCTTGAAGATTTTTGCGGATATCGTTGCTCAAAGCTTTTAGCGGCGAGACATAAACCACCTGCGTTTCATTCGGCAAATCAGCATCGACGCCTTGGCGGAAAAGCGCATCGAGAGAAGCAAGGAACGCCGCCAGCGTTTTGCCGGAACCAGTCGGCGCAGAAATCAGGACGTGCCGACCCGATTGTATTGCCGGCCAGCCGCGCAATTGCGGTTCGGTCGGTGAGCCAAACGTTTGTTCGAACCACCGCGCAACCGCAGGCTGAAATTGAAATGACTGCATGTGGAAAATCAAAATTTAGGTGGCGCCGTAAGAAAAGTAGCACAGACATCTTGTTCTGTGGGGCCGGCGGACGTCCGCGCCTGCCGGAGCAATCCGTTCGAAGTCTTATGATCATAATTAGCGAGCATTCTACTCGTCGATTCGGCAGGCGAGACGCCCGCCGGTCCCACAGAACAAGATGTCTGTGCTACGAGCGCGCTCGAATCGCGATCACTTCGCGCAACATCCGCAGGCTGTCACGAAAGAAACTAACTTTGCTCCCTTCGGCGTGGTTCCAGCGTACCGGAATTTCCCGAATGCGCAATCCGGCGTGATTGGCGAGAAAAAGCAGCTCAACATCGAATGCAAAACCATTCACATGCGCTGCCTCCAGAATCGGCCGACAAACATCGAGCTGAAAGGCCTTGAACCCGCATTGGGTGTCCCAAAATGGCAGGCCGGTTGCAACGCGCACAAGAAGATTGAAAACACGACCCCCTTGCTCTCGTCGCCAGGGTTGATGGACTCCGATTAAACTGCGGTCCAGAGCGCGCGAACCGAAAGCAATATCAACTTCGCCGTTTGCAATCGGTTCGATTAGTTTCGGCGTCTCTCCAACTGGCGTGGAAAGGTCGGCATCAAAAAATAGTCCGATCGGTTCTCGTGCGGCAAGTAATCCGGAGCGAACGGCGGCACCCTTCCCGCGATTTGGAAAATTTTCCAGTAAACGCGTCGCGATCTTAGTCCCGGGGAAAACGTTCCGCGTGATTTCTGCAGTTCCATCGGTTGATCCATCATTCACCACGATCAATTCGCTGTCTGGGGCGTTGGCAGTGAGATAATTGAGCGTAACGCGGAGCGTTTCACCAATCCGGGCTTCTTCGTTGAAGCAGGGAATAACGACAGTGAACGGCGGGAGCATTTTGTAGAGGCGTTTGCGTCAAACGCCGGGAAGCGGATTTATTCCTTTCGACAGGCCGCTGACACAGCCGCCTCTACAACTTTATTTGTAAATCTCCACGACAAACTTGCCGTTTGGATCGACATAACCGCGATACATTCCCGAGGTATTAAATGGCAAAGTGACGTTGCCCTGACGATCGATTGCAATCAGTCCACCAGTGCCGCCGAGTTTGGCGACTTTATCGAGCACCGCTTGTGCCGCTTCCTTGAGGGACATTCCCCGATATTCCATCAGTGCCGAGACATCGTGCCCGACCGTTGCCCGAATGAAATACTCTCCGTCGCCGGTCGCGGAGAGGGCGCAGGTCGCATTATTCGCATAAGTTCCTGCGCCAATAATCGGGGAATCGCCTACGCGCCCTGGTCGCTTGTTTGTGGTGCCGCCGGTTGAGGTTGCTGCGGCAAGATTTCCATTCTTGTCCAGCGCGACGGCGCCCACAGTTCCATGTCGATCTTGATCGGTAATTAGAAATGCTTTGCCTGCATCGCCGGTCCGATGTTTTTCAGCAGCTTTAATTTTTTGCAGAGCATCCCATCGCTCCTGGGTAAAAAAATATTTCTGGTCCACCAGTTCAATTCCGTTCTCTTTTGCGAACGCTTCCGCGCCTTCGCCATCCAACATCACGTGGCCGGATTTTTCCATGACGAGCCCCGCGAGACTGATGGGATTTTTCACGTGCTTCAGAGCGGCGACGGCGCCGGCGGCGAGCGTTTTCCCGTCCATGATCGCTGCGTCCATTTCGTTCGTACCAGCGCTTGTAAACACTGAACCTTTGCCCGCATTGAAATGTGGATCGTCCTCAAGCGCACGCACGGCTGCTTCCGTCGCGTCGAGGCTCGATCCGCCGCGTTTCAGAATGTCGTAGCCAGCCGTAAGCGCCCGTTCCAGTCCCGCGCGATATTCACGCTCTTTTTCCGGCGTCATCTTGGCGCGGTCGATGGTTCCGGCGCCGCCGTGGATCGCCAGCCCGAATTTTTGGTTTTGCATTTTTTGCTGATCAATTGATCGGATGTCCTTTACAGCATTTGCAGAGGTATGTTGCTCCTCGCCAAACGTGGGCGTCCCGGCACTAAATAGCGCGATGATAAACGAGCAATTAACTATGCGAAGCAATTTCACGTGACGCTCCGTTCATTTAGGAGGGCAGTCGTCGATTTTTGATATTCGCACCATAGCGTGACGCCTAGTCAAACTAAAAGCGACGCGAGGACGCGTACGCACCCCAAAAGCTGCCGCGAAAACAGACCAAACTTCCCATGCATTTCGCACGAAGTGCTTTGGAGTGCGATGCGACGACGCATCGCTTTCGCACAGCAACTTTGCTCTTTGCCCGGCGCGGAAGTAAGGCGAGCTTTCCCGAGCCATGGCAAACGCTAATCCGCCGGTTTTAGTTGCCCAGGGAATCGGCCACCTCTCACGCAATTTTTTTCGCGAAGTCGGCAGCGTGTTCTGGTTCATCGCGAACACGTTCGAGGAGTCGTTGGAGCGTATCCAGCAGGGCCGGGTCCCGTTTCGTGCCGCCAGTTTTTTCCGACACACGCAACGCGCCGGTGTGGACTCCGTGCCACTGGTGGGACTTGTGTCGTTTTTTCTCGGCCTAACCATGGCGCTGCTGACCGGCTACCAATTGCAACGCTTTGGAACAGAAAGATTGATTCCTGGATTGGTCGCGATCGGTTTCACCCGGGAGCTTGGTCCTCTCCTCACTGGTATCATGCTGGCAGCGCGCATCGGGGCAGCTTTCACCGCCGAGCTCGGCACGATGCAAGTGTCCGAGGAGGTCGAATCGATTGAGGCGATGGGCATTGGCCCGCTGCGTTTCCTGGTCGCGCCGCGCATGCTCGCGCTGTTTCTGCTGATGCCGTGTCTATCCACGGTTTCGAATATCGCGGCCGTATTCGCCAGCAGCCTCATCTGCAAAGCCTATTTCAGCATCGCGTTCCCGTATTTTCTCGATCTCGTGAAGGATTCATTGCTCATTCGCGACATCGTCACCGGCATTTTGAAAAGTTTTCTCTTCGGGCTACTCATCAGCGCGATCGCCTGTTACCGGGGACTAACCGTCAAAGGCGGCGCCGCAGGCGTGGGCACTTCGACAACGTCCAGTGTCGTGACTGCGATCACTACGGTGATCGGCTTCGATACGCTATACAACGTGGTTTACACCACATTTTATCCAACATGACCACCTCCACGCACATGGTCCAATTGCGCGATGTGGGCATGCAATTTGAAGAAAAGAAAGTGCTCGACGGCTTATCAATTAAAGTGGAGCCGGAGGAACGTCTGGTCATCATGGGCCAAAGCGGCAGCGGAAAAAGCACTATATTACGCCTGATTCTCGGAACGCTGCGCCCGAATTCAGGTTCCATTTTTTTTAAGCAATTCGAAATGACGCGCCTGCCGCGCCGGAAGCTTCAGCAAGTGCGACGGCACATTGGCATGGTTTATCAGTACTCAGCGCTGCTTAGCTCCCGTAATGTGCGCGATAACGTGGCGCTGCCGCTCGAAGAGCTCACGGACAAATCTCGCTCAGAAATCGATAAGATCGTGGATGAAAAACTCGACCTCGTTGGGATGAAAGATTCCAAGGAGCTGTTGCCCGAGGAACTCAGTGGCGGCATGAAAAAACGCGTCGCCCTGGCGCGCGCGCTCGTGCTCGAGCCGGAATTGATTCTCCTTGATGAGCCCTCGGCGGGGCTCGACCCCGTTATTGCCTCAGTGATCGACGAATTAATCATCAGCCTCAGCGACAATTCCAAAGTCACATCCATCACGGTCACTCATGAAATGGAGAGCGCCTTTCGCATCGGCACGCGCATGGCTATGTTGTATCAGGGGAAAATCATTGAAGAAGCCGAACGCGAAGAATTCAAACAATCTAAGAATCCGGTGGTCGCCCAATTCTTGAGCGGCAGTACTGAAGGCCCCATTCTGGAAGGCAGTCTCGATGCAATTACAAAGAAATGAAATCATGACCGGCCTGCTCGTGATCGGCACGATCGCGGTGGTCGCTTTTCTTTTGGTATTGCTCGGCGCACCGGGATTGTTTCGGCCGCTGGTGACGTACAAGATTTACTTCGATAACGCGGCGGGGATTAAACAGGGCGCGCCGGTGATGCTGGCGGGCCGCAAGATTGGCCAGGTGCAGAAATTATTTTCGCCCGTCTCGCCACAGGAAGAGAAACAGGCAGAGGAAGCAGAAGCGGCAGTTCATCCGCCCGAAGCGAGCGGGAGCCCAAGCCCGACTGCAACGCCGGGCAAACCCCGATTTGAAGTGCGTGTGGATGTGCAGGTGGACAAGAGCGCCAAAGTTTATCGGGACGCCAAGACGCGGTTGATGCAGCTTGGATTGCTCGGCGACATGGCCATTGATTTTACCCAGGGGACCGAAGCCTCCGGCCGCGCTAAAGACGGCGAGAGTTTCGCAGGAGAACGCACTCCCGACCTGGGTGATGCCGCGGCCAAGATGCTGGAAGTGATCAAACCGGTGGCAGCCGAGGCGACCAACACGATGAAAGACCTTCAGCAGACCGCGCAAAACCTAAACCGTCTCACTGATGAGAATTCCGAGCTAACCCTCGCTCTCACCCAGTTCAAAACGTTCGGCGAACATCTTTCGGATCTGACCGCTCCCCAGAGTGCGCTCTCGCATTCACTCACCAATATCGAAAAAATCAGCACCAGCCTCACCGAGAACGACAACATCAAAGTGACCCTGCAAAATCTGCGGTCGTCGTCAGAGAAACTAAAGGTGGCGACTACCGAGCTCGAACCGGCCGGCGAAAACATCAAGCAATTCAGCGAGACAATTAAAACTCAGCCGTGGCGTCTCATTTGGCCCTCGACAAAAAAATACGCCGAAGCATCACCAACTCCCGCTCCGGGTCAGGGAACAATCACCGTGCGCAAAAGCGCGAGGGCTAGATCACGTCCAAGCGCGACGCCCAGCTCGCGAACGAGCAGCCGGTAGGTAGCAGTCGCTGCGGCGACCTCGTTTCGGTCTCTCACCGAAGCGGACTTTGCCTGGACTCGGTCACACGGATGGTTGTGACGCGCAAAACAAGATCCCTCGCCGTCTGCTCGGCTCGGGATCATAAGTGAATGGATCAGCGATTCACGGCCCGTAGCTTTTCGTGAACTTCTTCCTCGATTCCGTCTCGGGCTCGGTCGGGCTAATTGGTGCTGATGGTTCGGCTGCGGAAGATTCCTCGGTCGGTTGTTGCGGCGGAGGTGCGGCTTTTGGCGATTCCGGCTGCGCAGTGCCTTCCGGCGCGCTCTCGCCACGCCGAGCAGCCTCTGGTTGCGCGCTACCAGACGCTTCCACAAACGCCATTTGCAAATTGGAAAGGGCGTTGCTCAAAACTTTTGCTTCTTCGCTGGTCAGGTTTCCGCGCGTTTTTTCCTGAATCATGGCCAGTTGATCGATGAACATTCTGGCCAGGTCGAGATTTATTTCCGCTTCGCCGGTTTTTGGATTTGGAATCTGGCCGAGAAACAGCGCCGCGTTTTGCGCATGCATGATGACGAACTCGATGAAGCGCTGTGAAAGTTCGCCACTCAGGGTGGTTTTTTGGACTTCAGCCATGGCTCATTTCTGTTTCGCGGCTGCGGAACCTTCCGGCGGTCGCACCGTTGCCAAAACATACGGTTGATCGCGAAAATATTTTGCAGCCACTTGTTTAATATCGTCGAGTGTCACTGCGTTCACATCGTGCTCGAGTCGCTTGTAATAATCGAAGCCGAGCCCGTATAGCTCGTCAAGCGCGCAATGATAACCGAAAGCGTCGTTGCTTTGATTTGCGATCTCCTGCTGGCCAATCAGTTTCTTTTTCGCTCGCGCTAATTCCTCCGGACTAAGACCATCGTTGGCGAGCTTGTGGATTTCATCGAGTAACGCGGTTTTCACCGGCTCGATCTTCTGCGGGTCCGTGCCGAGATAAAATGCAAAGAGACCAGGCACCAAGCCCTGCATCTGGCTGGCGCCGACGTAATAGGCCAATCCCATTTGCTCGCGAATGCGAATGAAGAAACGCGATCCGAGATCGCTGCTTGCCTCATCGATCAATTCCAGTGCGTACCGATCAGGGCTCGACAAGCTCGCACCGCGAAATCCAACCATGATCACGCCTTGCGCTTTGTCCTTTCGGTTTTCAACGGTTTCCGGTTTGCCAAGCGGCATGGAAGGCCTTGCATCGGTCAGAGCGAGCGCGCCAGGCTTCATCTTGCTGAGCATTTCTTCGACGAGCTGTTTTACCTCAGACGCTTTAACGTCTCCGAAGACGTAGATCACGCCGTTTTTGGCGACTACGTAACGATCGCGAAACTCGAGCAGATCCTTCTGCGTCAACCGCTGAACGGACTCGACCGATCCATTTGAACGCAATGCGTAGGGATGCTGGGGAAAAAGCGCCTGTCGCATGATGTTGCGCGCGACGGACGTCAACTGCTCTTCCTCCTGCTGGATCGCCGCGATCTGGATTTCTTTTTCACGCGCAACGGCTTTTTCAGGAAATGTCGCGTTGAGCAATACGTCCGACAGCAGGTCCACACCTAATTTCACGTCGGGCTTCATGACGTCGAGCGACACGCTGAAGCTGTTGTTACCCGCGTCGCTCGAAATGGAACCGCCTACTGCTTCGATGTCGTTGGCGATTTGCTCGGCAGTCCGCATCTTGGTTCCTTTCAACAGCACCTTAGCCATCAAACGCGTAATGCCATTTGTCTGCGGCGTCTCGGCGAGAAGACCGCCACGAAAAACGCCGCCCATCCCAACTAGTGGCAGCCGAGGATCTTCGCGCACGAGCAGTCGCAATCCATTTGAGAGATCAAATTTTTGAATCTCACCCGCGGCGACTGGTTTTTCGGCCTCGGCTTTGCCCGTCAGCGAGCCCTTTGGATTCAACGAGGTGACCGTCAGGTTGTTCTCGGTCAGATATCTCGCAGCAACGCGTTTGATGTCGTCGAGCGTTACCTTCTGGACAGCGTCGAGATAATGCCGGCTGAAATTCAGATCGCGCGTGAGCAACCAGTTCGACCCGATGTCTGAGGCTTGGCCACGCATGGTCGTAAGCGCTCCGAGATGATGACTAAGCATGATTTTTTTTGCCTTCGCCAATTCTTCTGCGGTCACACCGGTCTGCTTCACCTCGTCGACAATGCTCAGAGCCAATTGCTCGGCTGCGTCACGTTTCTTTGGATCGACAGTAGCATCGATGCCGAATAAGCCGGGATCACCTGGCGTGTAAGAGAATGCGGATATGCCGAACGCCAGACCGGCTTCTTCGCGCACGCGCCGGTACAGGCGCGAGCTGCGACCGTCGCCTAGGACGGTCGAGAGAAGATCGAGCGCGGGAACATCTGGATTTGTTACTTCTGGAATGTGCCATGCGAACGAGACATGCGTCAGTTCCGTCGAAAATTCCTGGTGCACTTCGCGACGGCCAAGTTGCGGCGGTTCCGCAGGAACGAATACCGGCTGGAGCGATTTCTCCGGATACGGCTTGAACAACTGCGTCAGCTGTTGTCGCACTTTTTGCGCATCCACATCCCCAACCACGAGGAACGTGAGATTGTTAGGGACGTAGCGCGTTTTGTAATATTGCATCACCTGCTCCTGGGTGAGCTGATTGTAGATTTCGATCTCGCCGATAACCGGAAAACGATAGGGATGCCGCTGATAAGCGGTCGCAAAAAGCAGTAACCCAGCCACGCGATCGGGATCATCCATGCCCATGGCAAATTCGCGCCGGATCACTTCCTGCTCCTTCTGATATTCTGCCGGCGGCAAAGTCGAATTCATCATCGCGTCGGCCAAAATGTCGAGCGCAGTGGCGACCCCGTCTTTCGGCACGTCGATCCAAAAAACCGTGCGATCGAAGGATGTGTACGCGTTGACGTAGCCGCCTACGTCCTGGATTTTTTGCGCGATTTCATTGGTCGACCGGGTTTTTGTGCCCTTGAAGAGCATGTGCTCGAGAATATGTGACAACCCCGCGCCGAGGTGCACGTCTTCGTAGATGCTTCCGGTGGCACACCACGCCTGCACGCTTGCCACCGGCGCGCTGTGATCTTCCTGGACAATGATCGTCAGCCCGTTCGGCAGAATCGATTTCTGCGCCGTGCTCGGCGGAAAATTGATGACCGATGAAGGCTCGGTCGACGCAGCTTTCAGATTAACCATGCCAAGTAATAGAGCCGCTGAGAGAAATTTCGCCACTGGGATACGATTCATTCTGATTATCTTTGGGCGTTGATCCCAGTGATCAGGGATTTGTGATCAATGATCGGCTGTCACCACTTACTTGCTCGACGCAGCGGGCCTTCGCGCTGGCAAATGCGCTGGGGGTTTCGCAGTCGCGGTTTTTTCCGGTGCGAACGGCTTCACAAAAACCTCTTCAAAATCATAAACGTTCTTGAAATGTTCGATCGAATCCTCCTCGGTCTTCCCGAATACGCCAGCGCCGATGAGGTTAAAGACGATGTTCCCAACGTCCTCGCAGGAATGGATTCCCCAGTTATCGAAGACGGTTATCACCATAGGTCCGAATTCTTTGAGAGCGTACCGTCGCACACCGTCGAGCAGCTCCGGCCCCGTTACGTGGCGCACATTGACGCCTTTGATTTTCTTCTGTTGCTTCGTCGTGAAATCGAGCGCGTCCCGCAAAAAGACATAAGCGTCCCGCTGATAACGTGGATCGCTTGCAACAATGGAATCGAGAGCCTCGGCAAAGCCAATTTTTTGCATTACCAGATATGCGCGTTCAGAACGCGCTCCTCAAGATAGCCGCCAAGCTGGAAAGCGGCAACTGATCCCATCCAATCTCCATTCGTGGTCGTATTTCAGTTTTCGACCTGATCCTCCAGCGCATCGACATAAACCGAAAGCGGATCGTGTCGCTTTGAAGGTGAGCTCTGCGATTGATCCACCGCTTTGAGATAATCAGTGAAATTGCCGCTGCCGTTCTTCATTTGAGTCGCTTCGAACCAATTCATGTAGTCGTCAATATCGCTCATTCGAGCGGCAAGTTGTTTGCGAGTAGCATCCAAATGCGACAAATGCTTCGCAACTCCTTTCCTTTTCCCGCGGGCAAGCAGCGCAGTGATCTGCTCGTATTCACGCGCGATCGGCCGCAAAACCGGGTTGGCTTGGGCAACAAACACAAGTAAATCTCGGTTCAACTGATTCAGCGCCATCTTCTCGCCTGGAGAAATCTTGCGCTTCGCCAGGTCGTCAAGTGTTGCCACCTTGGCCAGCTTGTTTGCTTGCGAAATTTTCACGCTCAACAATTCAGCGAGCCGTCGCTCGCTTTCGGCGAACGTGAGCAACTGGTAGGTCTGGAAATTCCTCACCTGCTGTAAAGCCAACTGCCAGGTTCCCTCCGCGTCAGCAACGAGGGACGGAAAGTGCGCCTTCAAATTGGTCAGCGGTTCGTTTGAGGTGTCAGGTAGATGACCGATGTACTGCGCTAGGCGGCCAGGGCCGTCCCTCCTATCGATGAGCATCTGCACCAGCGCAAAAGAATGCGCGCGGTAAAGCACGCGTCCCGCCGAATCGAGAAGTTCCGGCCGTTGACGGAGAAACGTCTCGAGCGGGACGGTTTTATTCGCCGTGGTAAGCGCGTCGAGCAAGTATCCGCGATCGCGCCCAGGCGCAAGCGCAAGCACTCCATCAAGCAACCAATCCGGTGGCTCGACGAACGCCGTGCCGGCAGCGATATGCGATCCTTTTCGATAAATCATCTCCAGTAAGATTCCGCGCAGAAGCTCGCGCTCGATTAATGATGAATCGAGTTTTTCGGAAAGCGTCAGGTCTAGCTGTAGCTTGAGACCGAACCCGGTTTGACTAAATCGCAAGTCAGCAGGCGGAATTTCCGGCAGGTTTGCCTGTTGCAGTTGAAGATTCACCACGATCGGGACCGTCCAGTTGTCGCGCTGCCGCAACAGCACGAGAAAATCGGCCTTGGTCCGCTCGGCTAAGTCTGACACCGCGCCGCGCAGCGCCGCGTCAGCTCCGTAGATAATGAACTGGCGGGACGGACTTACGCTGTGTTCGGTCGGCGCGGCGTAAAGCAGGTGCAAGGTGAACAAAGCCGATATGAAGATCGCAGCACGCACCGTCATTGAGTGTGGATGATAAGTGCGACGGCGACCTGCTGACCAGCAAGAAACAATGCGAAACTCCAGGTGGTTCGCGGTTTTTAATCAATAAAACAATCTCACAGGGAACGTGCACGGCTCGCGACGCTGCAAACCATTGTTTATCCGGAGGATACTCCCGGGACAAGATGGCAACCTGGCAACTGGGCAAACGCGGACACATCCGGAGCGGCTCCTTGCGAGATTGATAAAGAAAAGGAAGGGGTAAATATCATGAAAACCAAAGGGTTGGTTTTGGTGAGCTGTCTGGCTGCAGCGGCGGTAATCGCGTCGCCTGCTTTGGGCGAGATTCAAAAAAAATCGCGGGTCGCATCGGGGGCGAAGGCGCAACGAATGGCTCCGAAAACCGCACAGGTGATGCCGACGTCGAGACATGGGAATACGTCGTCCGACATAGCCCCGCGCCATTATGCTGGAAACCAACGGTATACGGGTGCTCGGCAATACGCTGGTAATCGTCAGTTCGTCCGCGGTCGTGAGTACACCGGGACCCGGTATTATGGACGCAGCGGCTACGCCACCAATCGTTACTATGGGAATGGTTACTACGGGAGTAGTGGCTATTACTACGGGAGTAGTGGCTATTACTACGGCGGCCCAAGCTACTACTATGGTGGCAGCTGGGGTTATCCGTATTCCGGCTACTATTCATCCTGGCCGTACGCGTCGTATGGGTACTACCCGTATTCATATTACGGGGGTTATCCCTATTCATACTATGGGGGTTATTCGAACGCCTCTTCGTACTATCAGCCAGGATATGGTTACGACACTACAACGGTTGCAGCGGTGCAGCGCCGCTTGGGTGAACTCGGCTACTATCACGGCGCAGTCGATGGCATTATGGGGCCACAAACCCGGGCAGCGATCGCCGCTTTTGAAAGCACGCATGGGATGATCGTGGACGGCATGATTACCACGCGGCTTCTCAACCGAGTGGGGGTCTAGCCCGATTCAAATCGAGAACCGAGTTCGGTTGTCTTAACCGGCGGACTTGCAGTAAGAAGCTGCGAGCCGCCGGTTTCATTTAATTCTTTGCCACCGTAAAAATAAAACGAGACTTTGCGCCGGGCGCGGTGTCTAATGAAGTAGAAAAACAAAATATGAACAATACAAAGTCTTTACTTTTTTTGAGTTGCCTCGTGGCGGCAATGCTGACTACTCCAATTCTTACAGCTGCTCCGCGCGGCGGCGGCGGCAGCGGTCATTTTGGTGGGATGGCAGGGCGACCAGGAATGGGGGGTGGACAGCGTTTCTCCGGTGGCAACTGGCACGGTGGCAACTGGCACGGTGGCAACTGGCACGGCGGCAATAACTGGCACGGCGGCAATATTCGGCTTTCCGTGGTGGTGGGGTTGGGGCTGGGGCGGCGGTTGGGGCTGGGGGTATCCCTATTATGGTTATGGTTACCCGTACGGCTACGGCTACTATGGCTCCGGCGACCCATACGGTTACGGTTATGGCTACGGCTACGGAGGAAACCAATACGGCGGCGACTACGGGTATGGTAATGGATACGGCAATAATGGCACTGGCTACGGTCAATACGGCGAGGCCACTCACTCCAAAGTTGCCGAGCTGCAGCGCCGACTCGCACGCGCCGGTTATTACCATGGCTCGGTCGACGGCGTTTTGGGCCCGCAGACGCGTCGAGCAATCCGCGCGTACGAGCGGGACCACGGGTACGCAAGCAACTACTGACCGGGTTTCGTCGCTTAGCCCGAGAGGGCTCAGTTGATTTTAATTCACCGACCGGCGGAATTCGTAGGGGTTAGGAGGGCGAGCCGCCGGTCGTTTATTTTTCAGGTAGTCGCGCGTGATTGGCTAATTGCCCCGCGGTGTTATTCGCCGATGATTCGAGCAATCCTGCAAGCCAATCCGGTGATTTCATCTGCAAGTGATGCTCCAGGATCTCGCGAATAAAACACTGAAAGTCGCCGCCGCAAGCTGTGCAAAGTTTCTGCATCGTGTGCGCGCCAAGCATCCTGTAGCTCTCGAATTGCGATTCCGAGAAAAACTGGTCTGCGGTGCTCTCGTGCGGGAAGGTTTCGTTCCTTTTGAAGTATTCGTAAATGTCGCGCGGTTCATTGCCATGACACGCCGGCTTGATGTAAACGATGATCCCGTCGGAAGCGGCCGGACCGTCGACCACTGAATAGCGAATTCGACCAATCGCACAATTGTGCCCGGGATCTTTATGCGCGCCGATTTCCGTACGCGAATAAATGCCCATTTGATCGAACTCGATTGGGATTCCTAAATCGATTCTAATCTTGCGCACGGACTCACCCAAATCGGCGAAAAAACATTCCGGATCCTCGCCGGCATCGCTCACGACAATGTAATGGCATCGCCGAAGCACCATCTCGTAAAGGCCAAGATTTTCGAAATGCCCGCCATCGGAGAGATACACGTAAGGACTGGTGTCGTTTGTTAAGCCAAACGCTTCGGCAATGATTGGACCAACACTGAAGTTTGGATACCCAAGATGAAATGTCGCCTGCCCAGCCTTTCCCGGATTCCCAAGCCATGCGCCGAGGCGGACGTTTAACAATGTGAGGACGAACGTGACGAGCGGAGACGAGTGGTGACCCATGTTCGGACTTGCCGCCGCACCTGAAATAGTTGTCGCCGTGCCTAACGAAATGCCCTGCTGCCCGCCATATCGTCTTCCTGGCGGCGCATTCGTTTTGCGGTAACCAAGTTCATAAGAGCCGCAATGCAGCGGCGACGCCGTAAAACTCTCCGCCTTTCGCTCCTGCCATGCGAGTTTGCTGCCCCCGACCAGATTGAGCGCAATATTTAGAACCGGCAGCAATCGCCCGCGGAATTTCTCTTCGACCCAAAGCTCATGCATCCGAATGTTGTCCTTTTCGTCAAAGCCGGTGAACGGATTAGGATCGCGCTGTTTGTTCGAGGCGCCCAGATACGCGCGAATCAGGCGATCGCGATAAACTGCATGGAGCGAGAAGCGGTTCGGATCGATCGTATAGGCCATGGCAACTCCGAACCCGAGGAGTCCCAGCGCGAACAAGGTCAGGATCGAGATCGGCGTATATAGAAGGACGTTCAGATATTGCACTTCGCGCCGACCACGTGAGAGACAGCGTCCAAATTCCAGGGGAAATGCAGTTGATCGCCGATTTGCAACATCATCCAAGTCATCGCGCGCGTGATGAGAATCATCAGCACGGCAATGAAGATGAACGCTGCAATCGTCACTGCTTTGGGGAGAAAATCAACACCATCGGTCCCGCTTTGGCGCTCTTGTCCGCATTCGGCGGAAGCAAGCCGCTCCGGCCAGCAAGAATTGTGATGAGACCAGCCACTCCGCCTGCGCTTAGAATGGAAATTGTTCTTGAAAGAAGCAACGGCCCAAAAATGACGAGGCCACTAATCAGCATCCATCCAACGACA
Organism: Verrucomicrobiota bacterium; assembly: GCA_003218475.1. Taxonomy (GTDB): domain Bacteria; phylum Verrucomicrobiota; class Verrucomicrobiia; order Chthoniobacterales; family UBA10450; genus Udaeobacter. The sequence continues at coordinate 14,681 of QHNR01000069.1, forward strand.
ACTGCCAGGAGCCAGCCCGCTGCGCGTCCCCATCATTCGCGATCTTCGTCGTTCGTCCAGCGACTCGAGATTCCCGCAAACGTCAATACCGCCAGGAAAAACAGCGTCAAAAAAAGCGGCACCGCGAAAACACCATACAATTCCGCAACGGCCAGAGGTTGTGGAAAAATTTTTGTTGCACCCAGCCAAAGCAAACAACCCCCGATCGCGCCCGATGCCACCACGGCGATAAATTCTTTTAGCCGAAATCCGTGCGCACGAAGAAGCGAGGTCACCCATGAAAGAAGATGTATCAGCACGCCCAGATAAATAAACGGGACGACCTCATGGGGAGGAGTGAACCCAAGAAACGACCACTTTGGTGTCGTTCGCCCATAAGCCACGAACCAGGCCCAGTATGTCGTCATCGAAAAAGCCGCTAGCAGCAGCGGCAATAACCAAAAAATCAAAAAACTGCGCTGACTGCCGCGCCTGTTTCCACCGCACGGCAAATTAATTCCCATGTAAGCAACGCCCATCGCTACACCGGCCACACCGATCCAGAGAGGGACCGACGTATAGGGGATTGGATTCCTCATGAGAAGCGCTTCGTAAAACCACGGAACTGTTAGCGCCGCCGCGAGCAACGGAATCATGACCAGCGAAGTCAAAAGCAGATTGCGAATATAAGTGGCGAACAATGTCCACGTATCTGCGGCCAAAAGACCGAGACGCGGGCTCAGATAATTGCTGTAGCTGCTTCAGCCGAATTAGGATAATCTTGCGGAAGCTCCCCGTGTAGAGCGACGAACTCAGCTTCCAACACTTTATGCAGCGGCACTGAGGCATTGGCCGATGAAGTCTCTTTCGCCATGGGACACAAAATGCGGCGGTCTGCGCACCAGCGTTTATCAAGCTGGCCGAGATCAATCAATCTTCTCGGCGAACGGATCTGGGACGAGAACACAACCAATACGTTTTCCTTGCGAAGCCATTGCAATCATCATCATTTTCCGAAAGCAAGCATTCGCATGAACAGGCGAAGGCAAATACGTGTGGACTGCTGCTCGTCGAATACCGTAGCCCAGTCCTTTTATTCGCCGCGAAAACACGGTATATGTCTGTGCTCATTCTGCGCCCGTAGCTCAGCCGGATAGAGCAACGGATTTCTAATCCGTGGGTCGGGTGTTCGAGTCACCCCGGGCGCGTTCTTAAAAGGCGTGAGGAGTGAGAAGTGATTAGTGAGATGCTTACCTCTCACTTCTTGCTGATCACTTCTCACTTCGTTTCCAGCGCCGCTCGTGATCGAGCAGCCACTTCTTGCGCCACAAACCGCCGCCGTAGCCGCAAAGTGTGCCATCGGCGCGAATGACGCGGTGACACGGAACGATGATGCAAATCATGTTCGTGCCATTTGCGCGACCCACTGCGCGACGCGCGTTTTCGTCTCCGAGGCGTTTCGCCATCCATGAATACGAGCACGTTTCGCCAACCGGGATTGACCGTAGAATTTTCCAAGCGCGCAGTTGAAAGTCCGAGCCGACCGGCGCCAGCGGGATCTCGAACTCTAGCCTTTTGCCAGAAAAATAATCAACTAGTTGCTGCCGCGTCGCTGTGAGATGGCGATGCTCGCCCGGGACGACATTCGTTTCCAATCGCTTTCGCAGAATCGACAATTCGCGTTCGGTCGCGCGCCGGTCGATAAACTCGAGCAACCGTAAACCTTCATCGTCAGCGACGGCGATCATTGCGCCGAGCGGTGTATTGATTCGTTCCGCGAACAACGGGGTACGTGTCTTCACGTGCGTCGGCGATTCACCAAAAATTTTTGCAAACGCGTCACGAAAACCGCTTTCCGATTCGAAACCGCTGCCGTTTCTCGCTTCGTGCACCCGGCTGCCCTGCCGTACCTGGCTTAACGCAAGACCCATGCGCCGCGCACGATGATAAGCTTGAAAGGTCATTCCGTAATGCCGCTTGAATTGCCGGCGCGCGGTAGATGGATCAATCGCCAGCGCCGCCAACTCCTTGTCCGTAAGTCGTCCTCCCGGAGCGCGCTCGACTTCGGAACGCAGGCGCTCAATCAATTTCGGCGGACGTTTACCTGGCTCCATCGGGTCGCAACGCAAACAGGGACGATATCCGCTCTCCAGCGCCTCACTCGAGCTCGCGAAGAAATCGACATTCTCTGGCGCCGGCTTTTTCGCCGGGCAGGTGGGCCGGCAGAAAATTCCCGTCGTGCGCACCCCGATAAAAAATATGCCTTCGAAGCTCGCATCGCGATTCACGAGCGCGCGATACATCATTTCCGGCGGAGGAAGGAGTTCAGGTGTTTTCATGCACGTTGGATTCGAAAAGTGTAACAACCGCGGGTCACGCTGCGCGCATCCACAAACGCAGTCTCCGGATTTCGCAGCAGCTTTTCAACAATCGCTTCTGGTTCGTTTCCATTTGCGACCTCGGCATCGATCATATCGTAACTTGTACTGTAAGCACGGAACGCGCGACCTCTGCGAAGGTCCTCGGGATACTCGTGCGTGGCGCTATAGCGTTCGCATGGCTCAGCATGAATGAAGATCGGCCCAGTCTCAGAATATGGATGGCCAGCCGGAATTGACTCGTAAGGAAATAGAATTACGCGCTCTCCTGGTTTTGCGAAACGCAGACAATGCCGGCACGGGTAACCAATCGGCGAATCTGCGGTCACCACGGCGTGGTCCGCTGCGCAGGCTTGTGCCGCGCGCCGAGCTCTGTCTGCGATTTCCGTGGGAAGAGGAACAACCCGAAAAGGTGAAGTTTTCATGAATCAAACCTAAACGCGGTTCTCCGAATTGCGCATCGACGAAATTCGGGCAGCGAATTCCGAGCGCTGTTCGCGATCTGCGTTACTACAAAGATTCGGCCACAATTTTCGCCACCTCAGCGATGGCCGCTGCTCGATCGTTCGCAGTCGCTGTTGATCCTAGGGAATAAATGGCCAGCAGCATCGGCGCGCGATCAGGCGGGCGCATTATCGCAATATCATTGGTTGCGCCGTTTGCCCCGCGCCCGGTCTTGTCGCCAATGATCCAATCCGTCGGAACGCCGGCGCGAATCATGGTTTCGCCAGTCTTGTTGCGTTGTAGCCAATCTTTGAGTTGCCGCCGTGACGATCGTGACAAAACATCGCCGGTGAGAATTCGCGTCATGTCAGCCAGCATCGATCCTGGCGTGGTCGTATCACGCTCGTCGCCTGGAATGGCGCTGTTCAGGTCTGGCTCTTTGCGATCGAGGCGCGTTACCTGATCGACAAGGCTCCGAGCAAAATTCGTAACGCCAGCCGGTCCGCCAATGGCATCCAGCAAAAGATTGCCGGCTGTATTATCGCTCTGTTCGATCGCGGCTTCACACAACGCACCCAAGGTCATCCCGCCCTCTTTGAGATGAGCCTTGGTGATTGGGGCATATTCCAGGATGTCTTTCGCGTCATAGGATATGAACCGATCCAATCGATCTTGCTTCTTATCGACGCGTTTCAAGACAGCAGTGGCAGCGAGAAATTTGAACGTGCTACACATCGGGAAACGTTCCTCCGCGCGGTAGTCAAGACGTTTGCCGCTACCAGTATCCAAGGCGGCGACACCTATTCGGCTGCCCAATCGCGCCTCGATGGCTGCAATCTGATTTGCCGCATCACTTCCCGCGCCCGCCACATTCGCGGCGAGCAACAAAACGAGAGTCGCTACCATCGATGATATGCAGGATGGCCTTCTTTGACCGCTACAAAAGTCCCGCGACAGGTGGCGCAAACTTTTCCGCCAGCACTTAATGTTCCTTCGACCGTCGCGCGATCATCTGTTAGATCGACAACCTTGGCGGAAAGAAAGACCGAATCGTTCGTCGGAGTTGGCCGCAGTAACTTGATCGCATATTCTGCCGTGACAGTGCAGGGCGGCCGATCCTCGTTCGCCCGCTTCATCAGATGATATGCTGCTGTCCAATTGCAATGGCAATCGAGCAATGTCCCGATGACGCCGCCATTCAAAACTCCGTCGAAAGCTTCGTACTTCTTCTCCGGTGTCCATTCAGCGACCACTTCGCCCTTTTTTTTTGGAAAACTCCGGATGTGCAATCCTTCGGTATTTGCGGGCCCGCAACCCCAGCAGGCGTTGTTCGGGGCGTACTTTTCCTGAAGAGATTTGTCACTCATGTTGGAAATTAGTTAGGCGGCGAGGCGCAGATGCGTTGCCAACGCGTTGAGGACAACGCGTTCCACCTTCGAGCTTGCAAAGGTGGATTGGCTTCTCCGAAGACGATGCCAAGTCCAATCGCCGAAGGCGCAATATTTTTTGCTCGCGACGCAAGCGCTCGACTTACCCGCCGCGCGCAGGCGAGCTCGGATAGGGGCGCAGCTTTGGCCCAATGTAAAGTGAACGTGGCCGGATCAGGCGATTGTGATCGTGTTGCTCGGTCACGTGCGCGCACCAGCCAGCTACACGAGAAGCTGCGAAAAGAGGCGTATTCAGCTCCGGCGGAAATCCGAGCATCCAAAACACCGGCGCAGCGTAGAGATCGACATTGGCGCAAAGTTGTTTCTCGCGATCCATCACTTCTTCGAGCTTTTCGCAAATCGGCACCCAATCTTCCTTGCCGGTGCGTTTCCCGAGTTCACGCCCGATCTCTCGCATCACCGGTACGCGTGAATCGCCTTTTTTGTAGACGCGATGACCGAACCCCATGATCTTTTCTTTGGTCTCGAGTTTTTTCATCAGCCAGGCTTCCGCGCGATCCGGCGTTCCGATTTCTTCAAGCATCTCCATTGCTTCCTCGTTCGCGCCGCCGTGTAACGGTCCTTTGAGTGTCGCGACCGCAGAGGTAACAGCGGCGTAGATTCCCGCCAGCGTTGAAGCCGTCACGCGCGCCGCAAATGTGGAGGCGTTGAATTCGTGGTCTGCGTACAAATTGAAAATGGTATCCAACATTCGAATTTGCCAGTCCTGCGGAACTTTGCCCTCGAGCTTGTAAAAGAAATTGCCAGCCTGTGTGAGGTCCGGCCTTTCCGGCAACGGCTGTTGACCATGCGAGATGCGCCAGCCGTCAGTAATTAAGGTGGAAACGCGCGCGATCAGCCGGATAGACTTGCGGATGTTGGCGTCGTGCGAGTTGTCGCTTAGGTCTTTGTCGAACGCGCTCAACATGGACACGCCTGTGCGCAACATATCCATCGGATGAGTATTGCTCGGGAGAAGCCGCAGCATTTCAATCACTGGCCCCGGCAGCGGGCGTTCTGAGGCAATTTGTTGGGTGAACTCGACCAACTGTTTCCCGTTGGGCAGCTCCCCATTCAGCAAGAGGTACGCGACCTCCTCAAAACTCGCCTTCTCCGCCATTTCGTGAATGTCGTAGCCCCGATACATCAGACCGGCATTGGGATCGACCCAGCAAATCGCTGTTTCACCCGCGATCACTCCCGCCAAACCGGCGCTGTACTCTGGTTTTGCTTCAGTGCTCATTTCTTCCGTTCACGTTAACCGTGATACGCGCGCCGACAAATGATCAATCGTTTAAGCGCAACCATTCTTCGGCTACCGGATCGTAATCGAGTAGTTCGTAAAGTTCTTGCCTAGTCTGCATCTCGTCGATCCAATCCTTTTGCGTGCCGCTCTTCTTCAGGGCGCGCAAAAATTTCTCGCTCGCCTTCATTGTCACGCGAAACGCGCTCATCGGAATAATCACCATCCGATAGCCAAGCCCCATTAAATCATGGAACGAAAGCAACGGGCTCTTCCCGAACTCCGTTATGTTGGCGAGCAGCGGTGCATCAATCTCCTTTGCGAAATCCCGGAACTCCTCCGGGCTTTGCAGCGCTTCGGGAAAGATCGCGTCCGCGCCAGCAGCGATATATTCCCCCGCTCGCTCAACTGCCCGGTCAAAACCCACTACCGCGCGCGCATCTGTTCGTGCGATAATCATGAAATCCGGATCGCGCCGAGCACCTATGGCAGCTTTGATTTTGCCAACCATCTCCTCAACATCGACAATCGATTTCCCTGCGAGATGTCCGCAACGCTTTGGAAATTCCTGGTCCTCGATGTGGCAACCGGCCAAGCCTGCGCTTTCCAACTCGCGAATTGTCCGCGCCACATTCTCTGCGCCACCAAAACCCGTGTCTGCGTCGACGATCGCTGGAATCTTGATGGCTTTCGCAATGTAACCGGCCAGCTGTGCCACTTCCGTTAGCGTCAACAAACCGATGTCCGGCAAGCCGGCGGTTGCGTTTGCCATTCCAGCGCCGCTGATATACACCGCGTCAAACCCGGTGCGTTCCGCCTGCCGCGCTATTGCAGCATTCGGCACACCAGGCAGCAGCACCGCGCCCTTTGCTATCAGCTCGCGCAGCCTCTTACTCTTACTCATCCCTTTTTTGTCATGTCGAGCGAGCCTTTGTCATTCCGAGCGAAGTCGAGGAATCTCGGTATTTTTCTCTACGCATTTCCATCGCCTTCATCAGTTCATCCACGTCTTTTGCCGCATCGAGCTTCCACACAATCTCAATGATTTTCCGTGCGCGATCGCTGCCGAGCATCGGATGAACCAAAACATTAAACTTCTCTTCCACCTGCGAATCTTTGAGCGGATTCTTGGCGTGCCCCGTCGGATAATCGACACGCCTGGTCAATCGCCGGCCGTCGGCAAGATCAACGTGCACGATGTTTGCCGCTGCGCCGGGATACAACCCGCTCAATTCCTCATTGCGTTCGACCTTCACGTTCTCCAAAAACTTCCGAATCTTCGGATCAGTAAAGCGCTCTGGCTGAAATTGCTCCTCGGTCACTTTGCCATCGATCAACGCGATCGCCGTAATATATGGCAGACTGTGATCGGCGGTCTCCCGCGTCTCCGGTTTCCATTTTTCCAGTTCACTGCCAATGATATCGACGGAGGCATCGTGACTCTCGATGGTCACCGCGCGCACCCTCGCTGGATCCCCGATTTCTTTCCGCAAAGAAAGCGCCGCTTCAATCGCGCTCTGGCTATGGTATTCAGCCGGCCAGAATTTGATGCTCGTGCGCAAGATCATCGATGCCGGCCCATCGCTGGTTTCGGCAAACGGCACCGTAAACTTTTCTCCGACGTTGCCCAACGAAACGCCGAGCTGCTTTTCAAATCCCATTTGGCCTTCGAAAATCGGGCCCGGACCGGTCATCCCGGCGCGGGCGAGGAGCGCGGAAAAAACTCCGTGCCGCGCTGCGTTCGCGAACGCTACCCCTTTCCAATGAGACAGCTCGCCTACGCGCGCCTGCCGCATTGCTGCACTTGCAACTCCGGCGATGTTTACTGCGTGGCGCGTTCTTTTCGGATCAAGCTTCATTAATTTCGCGCACGCCAGTGCCGTTGAAAACGCGCCGTAAGTCACATGATCCCAGCCGCGCGCCCGAATGCTCGCCGCATCGCAGAACCGGCATTGCACTTCATAAGCGAGTGCGATCGCCGTAATCAATTCGCGTCCGCTTGCGCCAACGCTTTCTGCCACGGCCAGCGCCGCCGCAATGTTATCACTGGGATGCGCCGGTTCCTTCGACAAATAAGTATCGTTATAATCAAAATAGCGGATGCAACAGCCATTCGCGAACGCTGCCCAATCTGGTGGCGCCTTGTGACCCGTGCCGATGATTGTCGACCCTTGTTTAGCCGAAAAATCCGAAGCAACTTTCCGCGCGATCGCGCACGGCTCTTCATTCCATGCCCCCAGCGCGCAGCCTAACGAGTCGATCACACGCCGCTTCACTTCATGCACGACCTGCTTCGAAAGATCCTCAAATCGAAGTGCACACGCGTAATCAGCGAGTTGATGAGCAAGCGTTTCCTTCACGAAAGCTAACTTTCAATCTGGCGATGAATTGCGTGCGGGCAACCCGCTCCTGTCATTCTGAGCGGAGCGCAGCGGAGTCGAAGAATCCCGCGGAGTTACCGGTGGATTTTGCACCGGGATAGAAAGCCTGGCCTCGCGGACTTGGTCCGCTGCGTTGCAGCCTCGACTTCGCTCGGAATGACAGCAAAATAAACAAGTGAGCGAGTTTCAATTCGGCGGCGAATTTGTCTGGCACCCATCGCCGGAGCTGATTGCGCAATCGAATCTTCAGCAATTCATCGATAAACATCATCTCGGCTCGTACGAACAGTTGATGCGAAAATCGACTACCGACATCGCTTGGTTTTGGGACACAGTGCTGCGCGATCTCGACATTCAATTTTACAAAACTTATTCGCGAATTGTCGATCTAAGCGACGGCAAGCCGTGGCCGAAATGGTGTGTAGGCGGCGAAATGAACATCGTCCACAACATGCTCGATAAATATGTCGACACGGAGACCGAGAAGAAGCTGGCCATCAAATCCGAAATCGAAGACGGCACGACACGCGAACTCACGTATAAAGAATTGCGCAATCAAGTCGATCGCATGGCGAATACTCTTCGCACTCTCGGGCTCGGCAAAGGCGATGCTATCGGCGTGTTCATGCCAATGGTGCCGGAAATCGTAGTGGCGATGCTCGCCATCATTAAGATCGGCGCGATCTTTCTGCCGCTCTTCTCCGGCTTCGGCGCAGCAGCAATCGTGTCGCGATTAAACGACGCCGACGCAAAAGCGCTTTTTACGGCTGCCGGAACGTATCGACGCGGGAAATTTTGCCCGATGAAACCGATCGCCGATGATGCGGCCGCACAAATTCCAACACTGCGGCATCTGGTTGTTCTCAACCAAGCCGGGGAATGGCTCATCGAAGATCTCAGCCCTGATGCAGGACCGACGACGAGCTTGCCTGGACCTTTCGATGACGCGCCGACCGAGCGCACGTCAGCCGAAGATCCGATGATGATCATCTATACGTCGGGCACGACCGGAAAACCAAAAGGCGCGGTGCACACGCATTGCGGCTTCCCGGTCAAATCCGCACAGGACATGTGGCACGGACTCGATTTGCACGCCGATGAAACGCTATTTTGGATGACGGACATGGGCTGGATGATGGGGCCGTGGGAAGTTTTCGGAACGTTGCTGCTAGGTGCGACGATGATGCTTTACGATGGCGCACCCGATTTTCCCGGGCCGGATCGCGTCTGGTCACTAGTGGACCGACATAAAGTGACTGCGCTTGGTGTCTCGCCAACGTTGGTTCGCGCACTGCGACGACACGGCGACGAGATTGTGCATCAACATAATCTTTCTTCGCTGCGAAAATTCGCTTCGACCGGCGAACCGTGGAACCCAGAGCCGTGGATGTGGTTGTTTCAAAATGTCGGGCGCGGAAAACTTCCGATCATCAATTACTCCGGCGGCACCGAAATCTCCGGCGGCATTCTCATGGGCAATGTTCTCACTCCGATGAAACCATGCGCGTTCTCCGGGCCACTTCCCGGAATGGCGGCGGATGTTGTGGATGAAAATGGCAAATCTGTGCGCGGACAAGTGGGCGAATTGGTGATTCGCGAACCATGGATTGGAATGACGCGCGGGTTTTGGAAGGATCCCGAGCGTTACATTGAAGCGTACTGGTCACGTTTTCCCGACGTCTGGGTGCACGGCGATTGGGCTGCGATCGACGATGATGGCCTGTGGTACATTCTGGGGCGCTCCGACGACACAATCAAAATTGCTGGCAAACGAGTCGGGCCTGCTGAAGTAGAGTCGGTTCTGGTTGCTCATCCCGAGGTTAGCGAAGCCGCTGCGATCGGTGTCCCTGATTCAATCAAAGGCGAATCGCTGATCTGTTTCTGCGTCTTAAAGAAGGATGTAAATGGCGATCCTGCCCTTGCAGCCGAACTGATACAGAACGTGTCGCGCGATCTCGGCAAAGCGCTTGCACCCCGCGCAGTGATTTTTGTAGGCGACATACCCAAAACACGGAACGCGAAGGTTATGCGCCGTGTTGTGCGGGCCGCGTATCTGGGCGAAAAACTCGGCGATACGTCGGCCTTGGAGAACCCTGCGTCGTTGGATGGTATCAAGCGCGCGGCAGTAGCACAGCGTGCTTGATTTGTTTATTCGCCGCGCAGAACTCTGATCCGGTTCTCCGATGAAACTGACGTTTCTTGGAACGCGCGGCGAGATCGAGGCGCAGACGCGGCGTCATCGCATGCACACATCACTGCTGGTATTACACCGCGCCGCGCGTGTGATGATCGATTGCGGGCTTGATTGGTTGGGAAAACTTAAACGCGTGGATCCGAACGCGATCGTGCTCACGCACGCGCATCCCGATCACGCGTGGGGATTGAAACGCGGCGCGCCTTGTCCGGTGTATGCGCCGCAAAAGACGTGGCAAGAATTGCAACTTTACCCGATCAAAGATCGCCACCTGATCGAGGAGCGTACGGGCACGAAGATTTGTGGAATCACATTCGAGGCGTTTCCCGTTGAACATTCCATTCGTTCGCCGGCGGTCGGCTATCGCGTGAGCGCAGGGCGTGCGCGCATTTTCTACGCGCCCGACCTCATCTTCATCGACGATCGCAGTGCAGCGTTGAAAGGCGTGCAAATCTACATTGGCGATGGCGCCACTATAACGCGCACATTCATTCGCAGGCGCGGCAAAGCCTTGATCGGTCACTCGCCGGTTCGCACGCAACTGACGTGGTGCCAAAAAGAGGGCGTTCACCGCGCCATTATCACTCATTGCGGCTCTGAAATCGTCACTGGCGACGAGCGCAAAATTTTCGCCAGCCTGTGCGCCATCGCGGCAGAGCACGGTGTGGACGTGCGCATCGCTTATGATGGGATGACAGTCGCGTTGTGAAGCGGAGGTAGCGTCGGGCGAAAGGTAGGGCGCACAGTCCTCTGCGCGCCGTTTGCGGTACAAAGATCGGCGCGCACAGGAGTGACGCGCCCTACCAATTTAATATTTAGCGCTTACCCTTTCATGATGCGTCTTTTTCTCTGCGGCGACGTCATGACCGGGCGCGGCATTGATCAAGCGCTGTCGCACCCGGTGAATCCGGTTTTATACGAGCCCTATGTGCGCGACGCACGCGAGTATCTCCAGCTTGCGGAGAAAGCGCATGGCTCAATACCGCTTCCACTGAGTTTCGACTACATCTGGGGCAACGCGTTGGAAGAACTCGATCGGGCTGAAGTCGATTTTCGAATCGTGAATTTGGAAACCGCCGTCACCTCGGCTGAAGCGCCATGGCCCGGCAAAGCGATTCATTATCGCATGCACCCCCAGAATATTGGTTGTCTCTCCGCCGCGCATATCAGCGCGTGCGCTTTGGCGAACAATCACCTGCTGGATTGGGGCTATGACGGATTATCCGAAACGCTGCAAACATTGGACTCCACAGGCATCGCGCGCTCAGGCGCGGGTAGCGATATCGAGGAAGCTATGCAACCCGCGGTACTGAACGCCACGCGCAAAGGTCGGGTGCTTTTGTTTTCCTTTGGATCAACCACGAGCGGCATCCCGCAAGACTGGAATGCCACCAGCATTTCTCCTGGAGTAAATTTGTTCGATGCTCTTTCCGAAACCACCGCAGCACAAATTTGCGATCAAATGCGAGCGCATCAGCAGTCAGGCGATTTGATCGTCGCGTCAATTCACTGGGGCAGCAACTGGGGATACGAAATCCCGTGTGAACAGGTCGTGTTCGCTCATCGCTTGATTGAGGAAGGCGTTGCGATTGTGCATGGCCATTCCTCGCACCACGTGAAAGCGATCGAAGTATTTCGAGGCCGACTCATTCTCTACGGCTGCGGCGATTTTCTCACCGATTACGAAGGCATCAGCGGCTATGAAACGTTCCGTGGCGACCTGGCGCTGATGTATTTCGTGGAAGTTGATTCAGACAGCGGTGAATTGATCGCTGCACGTTTGGTCCCAATGCAAATGCGGCGATTCCGGCTCGAACGCGCATCGGCTGCCGATTCCAAGTGGCTCTGTGATCTGCTGAACAAACTCGGAGCGAAATTCAACACGCGCGTGAACCTGCAAAACGACAACAGCTTGGTGCTCGAATGTTCGTGACGCAGGCAATCCTGCCTCATCTCAAGGAGGGGCGGACTGGAGACCGCCGCTCCTTCCAAGGCTCGCAGACAAGATTGTCTGCGTCACGTCAGAGCAGCAGTCAACGCCCGCAGGAAGCGCTCCACTTCGGCGGGATTCTTGAGTGAGTAACGCGCTGCGGTGGGCTGCGATTGCTCACTTACCAGAATGCCAATGCCGCGCTGCTCCAGTGCGCGAAATGCATCTTCGTCGGTGCGATCGTCGCCGATGTAAATCGGACGAATGTTCCCGCGCTCCAAGCCCAGCGCTTCCAACAGCCAGAGAACGGCCTTGCCTTTGTCCCAAGCAACGTCCGGCAGCAGTTCGTAAACTTTTTTACCGTTGATCCTGCGGAGCTTACGATGTCGCGTCGCCACTTCGCCAACTGCTTGTTCTACCTTGGGCACGTCGTTTTCGTTCACGTTGCGGTAGTGCGCTGCGATGGAAAAGCGTTTCCGCTCCACACGCGCACCCGAAATTCCATCGAGCGCTGCGTGTAACTCCTTCTCTGCCAGGTCGAGGGCGGGCAGAAACTCTGTGGCCATTTGCCTGCGCAATCCGTGTGGCCCGGCGATATCAAATCCGTGACTGCCGGCGTACACGATGGCATCAATGTTCATGCGCCGGCGAACGTCATCGAGGTCACGACCGCTAAGAATGGCAACCGGTGCGCGCGCAGCAAGCTCCCGCAGCTTCTGTCGCATTGAATCGGAAAGCCACGCCTCCTCTGGCTGACTAACGATCGGCGTCAGCGTGCCATCGTAGTCGAGAAAAACGGCGGCCCGCCCGGCGCCCCCAGCGATTTCCTGAACGTGCTCGAGCGCTGATGGAATCATACTTAACGAAAAGACTTAAAAGAGTTACAATGGTTACAAAGTTACAAAAGTAATACAGCCGTGCTTCCATTGTAACCATGTAACTCTTGTAACCTTGTAACCGCTTCTTTCGATGAATCGCCTGATAGTCGTCTCCAATCGATTGCCATTCGCGCTGGATTCGACTGGCGAAGATCTTTGGACCGTTACACCCGCTGTCGGCGGATTAGTCTCCGCGATCGAGCCGGTGCTGCGCGAGCGCGGCGGAACCTGGATCGGCTGGCCTGGAATTGCAGGTAAAATCCCAGGAGAACCGCTCGCCGAAGCGACGCGCGATGCCGGTTACCAAGTTGTGCCGGTAGCCCTGAGTGAAAATGAACGGGACGAATTTTACTACGGCTATTCCAACGAAGTGATCTGGCCGCTTTTTCACGATTTGCAAAATTTCTGCAAGTTTGAGCCGGCATACTGGCAGGCTTACAAACAAGTTAACGACCGCTACGCGGATGCCATCGGCCGTTGCGCTCAGCCGGATGATTTCATCTGGGTACATGACTACCACCTAATGTACGTCGCGCAGGCACTGCGCGAGCAGGACCTGTCCCACAAACTTTCTGGATTAACGTTTTTCCTGCACATCCCCTTTCCGCCGTACGATATTTTTTCGAAACTTCCGCAACAACAGCGGCTCCTGCACGCGCTACTTCAGTTCGATTTGCTCGGCTTTCAGACGCGGCGCGATGTGCGCAACTTTATGCAGTGCGTCCGGCGCGTGCTGCTGGACGCAAAAATTGTTCCTCGTCGCGACCTGCAATTAATCCGCTTTGAAAAACGCGAAATCCGCGTCGGCCATTTTCCAATCGGGATCGATTTCGACTCATTTGAGAATGGCGCAAGATCCGACACTGTCGCGAAAAAATCTCAGCGGCTGCGCGACACTTTTCCTGCTTGTCAGTTGCTCCTTGGTTCGGACCGGCTCGATTACAGCAAGGGAATTCCCGAGCGCTTGCGCGCATTTCGCACCGCCCTGGAACGTCATCCGGACCTGCGCGGCCGCGTGGTCCTGATCCAGGTCGTCGTGCCGAGCCGGGTGGAGATTCCCAGATATCACGAGTTCAAGCAACGCATCGACCGGCTGGTTGGCGACATCAACGGTCGCTTCTCGACCAGCACCTGGCTGCCGGTACAATATCACTTTCGGTGCCTCGATCGCGACGATCTCCTCGCGCATTATCGCGGGTGCGACATCGCCTTCGTAACACCGCTCAAAGACGGAATGAATCTGGTAGCCAAGGAATATTGCGCGTGCCGTATCGAGGAGGACGGCGCGCTCATTCTAAGCCAGTTCGCCGGCGCGGCCGAGCAGCTCAAGCCCGGCGCCCTGCTCGTCAATCCTTACGATGTCGAGCAGATGGCCGATACGATTTTGCAAGCGTTCCGCATGAATCAGGCCGAACGTAGTGCGCGCATGAAGCGCATGAGACGCATCGTGCGTAACGAGAACGTCTTTTGGTGGGTGGACTCATTTCTCAAAGCCGGAGCGAAACTCGCTGCTCGGTCGTCGCAATTGCGCGACCACCGCATTGGGGGCAAGGAGACGCCCAACGCCGAACGTCCAACACTCAACGCTCAACCAATCTGAATTGGATGTTGGGCGTTGAACGTTGAGCGTTGGATGTTGAAAGCCCTATTGGGGCAAAACTTCCTGCGCAGTGAAAGACGATTTTCAATAGAGCACAGATCGGATGGCGATCATTGATAACCTGCAAAAAATCTCAGACACGGTCTGGGAATTGCCTCCGACCTACAAGGACGGCATGCGCGTGCCGGCTCGGATCATCGGTACCGAAAAGCTGGTGCGCGAAATGGATGAAGCGGTCTACCAACAGATAAGCAACGTCGCCACTTTGCCCGGCATTACACGCTACGCGCTCTGCATGCCCGACGGCCACAGCGGTTATGGGTTTCCTATTGGAGGCGTTGCGGCGATGGACGTGCACGAAGGCGGCGTCATCTCACCCGGCGGTATCGGATTCGATATCAACTGCGGCATGCGCCTCATCACCACGAATCTCACTCTGGATGACGTCAAACCGCGCCTGAAAGAGATTGTAGATCTTCTATTCGAACGCGTACCGGCGGGCGTAGGCGGTCATGGCTTTCTGAAATTGTCGCGTGACGATTTTCGAGACTTGGTCGAACAGGGCGCGCGCTGGTGCGTCGAACACGATTACGGCTGGACGGAGGACCTCGAACTTACCGAGGAAAACGGTTGTATCTCAGGCGCCGACGCATCGAAAATCAGCGAACGCGCAATCGACCGCGGCTACAACCAGGTCGGCACACTTGGCAGCGGCAATCATTACCTCGAAGTGCAGGTCGCGCACCCGGAGCACGTGCGCGACAGTGAGCTCGCTGCAAAATTCGGGATTACGATTCCAAACCAAATCGTGGTGATGTTCCACTGCGGCAGCCGCGGTTTCGGACACCAGGTAGCCACCGATTATCTCCAAACGTTCTTGAAAGTGATGGAACCGAAATACGGCATCAAGATTTTGGATCGCGAGTTGGCTTGCGCCCCGTTCGAGTCGCCGCAAGGCCGCGATTATTTCGCCGCGATGAAGTGCGGGCTGAACATGTCGTTTGCAAATCGACAGGTGATTCTTCACCGCATTCGCGAAGTTTTTTCCGAAGTATTTGGTCGTAGCGCAGAAGATTTGGAGATGCGCATGGTTTACGATGTCGCGCACAACACCGCCAAGCTGGAAAAACACAAGCTCGACAGCCGGGAGCGTACGCTGCTCGTTCACCGCAAAGGCGCGACGCGCGCATTCGGGCCGGGACACGCGGAAGTCGCCGCGCGTTATCGCGAGATCGGCCAGCCAGTGATCATCGGCGGCAGCATGGAGACTGGGTCGTATCTGCTCGTAGGCACTGCCTCCGGCGCAGAAACTTTCTTCAGCACAGCGCATGGAAGCGGCCGCATAATGAGCCGCACCAAGGCGCGCAAACAATGGCACGGCAAACAACTCCAGCGCGACCTCGAAACACGTGGCATTTACGTTCGCAGCACTTCATGGGCGGGCCTCGCCGAGGAAGCCGGGCCAGCTTACAAAGACATCGATGAGGTGATCGCAGCGACTGAGTTCGCGGGAATCAGCAAACCAGTCGCGCGATTCACGCCGATTGGGAATGTGAAAGGCTAAATCAAATGACGAAATCCGAATGATGAATGTCGCGTGGCGGCGCGCACGGAGTGACGCGCCCTACCAACGAAAGGCGAACGCACGCGGGGCCGTAGCGGATAGGGCGGGCAGTCCTCTGAACGCCGTCTCGTTTTCTTCGCCATCGGTCATTCGCGCGTCGCCATTCTTGATATGCAACCGCGCACACCAATCACCTTAATCACCGGCCCGCTGGGTAGCGGCAAGACGACATTGCTGCGACACATTCTCGACATCCACCCGGCGAAGATCGCCATTGTCATGAATGAATTCGGCGAGATTGCGATCGACACGAAAGTCATCGAAGGCAAAAACGTTCGGATCGCTGAGCTCGGCGGCGGCTGTGTTTGTTGTTCGTTGCTCGGCGAATTTGAGGCAGCGATCGGCGAAATTATCGAGAAAGTCGCGCCCGACAGGATTGTTGTCGAAACGACCGGGCTGGCTGAGCCTGAAGCACTCGTGTTCAACATACAAGAGGCGTTGCCGCAATGCCGACTCGACGGCGTCATCTCGGTAATCGACGCGGACATGCTCGTTCGTTTCCCCGAGCTCGGTCACACCACACGGCTGCAAATCGAGGGCGCGGATATTTTGCTCTTGAATAAGATCGATCTTGTTGAGCCAGCGCAGATCGAGCCGCTCGAAACAAAGCTGCACGAGATCAATCCGACTGCGGCGATTGTCCGCACCGAACGCTGCCGAGTCGATCCTGAACTATTGTTCGGCATCCCGCAGTTGCGGGAGAAAAAAGTCTCACCGCCGAAGCACAAACATCACTTGGAGTTCGAGTGGTTCACGTTCGGCTCGAAAAAAACTTTTTCGCGGGATTGCTTTGAACGATTTGCAGATAGTCTCCCCGCGGCCGTGATTCGGGCAAAAGGCTTCGTACGCTTCGCCGATGGCGCGCACCTTTTCAATTTTGTCGCCGGCCGCTGGGACCTGGAACCGTTTGAGTCGGCCGAGACACAGCTGGTTTTCATCGGGAAAAAAATCGCTGCGGAAAAATCCACGATCCTTGGCGCACTGGCTGAATGCATCGTTGAAAAATGACGAAGGACGAAGGAATGACGAAACCCAAATGACAAAGCGATCAGCATCGAGTTCGCGTTCTGTTTTCGTCATTTGTCATTAATTCGGCATTCGTCATTAGTTCATTCGTCACTCCCCTCATGCCTTACCATTATCTCGAAGAAATCGGCACTGCAGACATCGCATTCGAAGCGACCGGACGCGACCTGCTGGAATTGTTCATGGCCACGGCCGACGCGACGATGAACGTGATGATCGACAATCTGGATGCGATTGAACCGCGCGAAACACGACATATCGAACTGGTTAACGATAAGCTCGACATGTTGCTGTTCGATTTTTTGCAGGAGCTTATTTACTTCAAGGATGCGGAGCAGCTTTTGCTGCGAGTGCGCGAGGTGTCGATCGACGAGAAAGATGGAGAATTTTTTCTGAAAGCCAAAACCGCGGGCGAACCGCTGGACGCGGCACGGCATCATCAGCGGGCCGACGTTAAGGCGGTCACACTGCATGATTTCTCCGTTGAAAAACAGGACGAGGGATGGAAGGCAAGAGTGCTTTTGGATATCTGAATCGAGCTCTAGAGCTCGATTTAAGCGAATGTTCCAGCCGATTTGAAAAGCGATGCGAAGACGCATCGCACTCCAAAGCACTGCGTGCGAAATCGATGACGTGGTTATTCCTTTTTTGCGAAAGCTTTTGGAGTGCGCACTGCCTGCCCGCCCGTGTGCGGGCGTCCTTGGGTCGCTTTGGTATGACGGAGCGAAGGCGATGGTGCTGTTGGACAATTGAAAGAATGCTGTAGAGTGCGCTGTCCTCAGCGCAGTCTTCTGCAGCGTGAATGAAAATCCGCTGAGGACAGCGGACACTACAGCACAAAGGACTTTATTTTGGTTCCAGGGCGACGAAGCCGCTGCGGCCCTGGCTCCAGACGCGGATCAGAATCTTTTCGTTAGGCTTCAATCTTTTGCTGATGGCAACCAGGTCCTTCGCGTTTTTGACAGGCTGCTTGTTCACTTCCTGAATCACGTCGCCTTCGCGCAGGCCAGCCTTTGCGGCGGACGACTCGGCATCAATTTCGGCAATCACGGCTCCTTTGACGTCCTTTGAAAGATTAAGCGCGTTGCGGATCTCATCCGTGATATCCGCGACCGCGACGCCGCCGAACACGGTTGCCTTTTCAGGATGAGTGCTTTCTTCAGGCGACGCCTCCGCGCCCTCCTCCGCCACACCCGCAGGCATTTCAGCAAGCTCGACATTGAATGTTTTCTCCTGCCCTTCGCGGTTGACATCGAGCTGCACGTTTGTTCCGGGCGCCATTGAGCCAATCATCAAACGCAGTTCGCGCGCATCGCTGACTTTCTTCCTGTTCACGGCTGTCATCACATCACCGGTTTTTATCCCGCCCTTTTCCGCAGGGCTTTTGGGCGTGACCTCGCCCACGAGCGCTCCAGTCAACTGCCCCTTGAGCTTCATCGCTTCAGCTAGCTCGGGCGTGAGCGTTTGCACCGACGCGCCGATATAACCGCGCACCACGCGACCTTTTTCGCGCAAGCTCTGCATCACGTCGCGCGCGAGATTCGCGGGGATCGCAAAGCCAACGCCCTGGTTTCCACCGCTTCGGCTGAAAATCGCTGTGTTAATACCTAGCAATCGACCCGCGGCATCGACCAGCGCGCCGCCGGAGTTGCCCATGTTAATCGCCGCGTCCGTCTGGATGAAATTTTCATAATCAACAATGCCCACACCGCCGCGTCCCACGGCACTTATGATACCCATCGTGACCGTTTGTCGGAGGCCAAACGGATTGCCGATTGCGAGCACAATGTCCCCGGCACGCGCTTTCTCACTATCGGCAAACGTGATCCCCGGCAGATTTTTCTCGTCGATTTTCAGCAACGCCACGTCAGTGCCTGGATCGGTTCCGATTTTCCTGGCCTTGTATTTTCGGAGGTCTATCCCGAGGCCCACCATGATTTCTTCCGCGCCAGAAACGACGTGGTTGGCAGTGAGAATGTATCCGTCTGGACTGACAATCACGCCGGAGCCGAGGCCTTGCAGAGTTTGTTTGCCTTGTCTTTGGGGAAGTTGTCCACCAAAAAACTGGCGCAAGGTGTCGTCACCAAATGGAAAC
>QHNR01000070.1 GCA_003218475.1 Verrucomicrobiota bacterium
AGGCCGAAAAGGTTCAATTCGTTGGACTATGCGATGGACACCGAGAAGTCGCGTAATTTCGCGGAACATGGGCAGCCGGTCTATATCGAGACCAAGTCCGGAATGACCGAGCAGTTGCGCAATGTAGAGGAAGTATCCTGCGCCGCAGCCGAGATCCAGAATCCGTTTCGGTCGCGACAAATCGAGCTCAAGGTCGCGGATCCGGCGGATATTGATTTCAATCCAACGCTCCAGATCGAGATATTTCGGCCAGTCCGCGCCGGGATTTGCGACTGCGTATTGCCGACGAATCTGCTCGAACCCAGCTGGGTCGATTGTTTCGATCACCCGTTTTGTATCAAGCGCGAAGCGATTAGTTCGCAGCAACCTGAGCGTATGTTTTCTCGCGCTGGCGAGGCTACGGCCATCTACAAGCTTTCGTATTTTGTGGCGAAATCGCACCTGACGATAGATCACAGCTTGTAGCGAAGCGCAACAATTTCAATTAAACTGCTAACAAGATGAGCGTCTGGAAAAAGCTGCTCTGGTTTGGTGTGGCTGCGCTGGGAACATGGTCGGTAGCCATGCTGGCGTTATCTCGCGGCGAGCAGATCAGCGCACTCTGGATCGTTGCCGCTGGATTTTGCGCGTTGTCGATCAGCTATCGTTTTTACAGTAAGTGGCTGGCGACAAAGGTGCTCGTGCTCAATGAGGCGCGAGCGACACCGGCAGTCCTGCAAAACGACAACAAGGATTATGTGCCAACGAACCGATGGATGGTTTTCGGACATCACTTTGCAGCGATTGCTGGTCCCGGACCTTTGGTTGGGCCAGTACTGGCAGCGCAGTTTGGTTTCCTTCCTGGCACTCTTTGGATCCTGATCGGCGCGACTTTGGGCGGTGGTGTGCACGACATGATTGTTTTGTTCGCCTCAATTCGGCGCGGCGGAAAGACACTCGGCCAAATGGTAAAGGAAGAAATCGGGCCGGGCGTTGGCCTGCTCGCTCTCGTTAGCGTCCTCGCGATCATGATTATCCTACTCGCGGTTTTGGCGCTGGTAGTGGTTCAAGCTCTCGCAGAAAGTCCCTGGGGCGTTTTCACCATCGCGGTTACGATTCCTCTTGCGCTGATTATGGGCATTGCGCTCCGCACAGGAAAAGTAAGCGTCCTCGTCGTAACGATTTTCGGATTGCTTGGCTTGGCATTTGGCGTGTGGGGCGGACAATTTCTCGGACATTTTCCCGCGATTGAAGCGTGGTTCCGCCATGATCAGAAATGGCTGGCGTGGGCCATCATGTTCTACGGGCTGGCCGCGTCGATCTTGCCTGTGTGGATGTTGCTCACGCCCCGCGATTATCTCAGCACGTTTTTGAAACTTGGAACCGTGGCGATGCTCGCGGCCGCAGTGGTGCTAATTCACCCGATGCTGCAAATGCCGGCGATCACAAAATTCATTGATGGCAGTGGCCTTGTCTTTGCAGGTCCAGTGTTTCCATTTGTCTGCATCACCATCGCCTGCGGCGCAGTGTCAGGATTTCACTCTCTAATTGCCTCGGGCACTACGCCAAAAATGATAAGACGTGAGTCACGAATCCGAAGCATTGGCTACGGCTCGATGGTGACCGAAATGATGGTCGCATTGATGGCAATGATCGCCGCGTGCGTGCTGCAACCGGGAGAATATTTCGCGATCAACATGAAAGGCGCGCCTACCCAAGTTGTAGCAAAGGTTTCCGCTGCGGGTTTTCCCGTGACAGAGCCAGAAATGCAGAAGCTCGCGACGGACCTCGGGGAATCCACCATGTTTAATCGCGCAGGTGGAGCGCCGACTTTCGCTGTCGGCATGGCCCATATGTTTGCGCGAGTCTCCGCCAAGCCGACCGCGCTGGCGCTGTGGTATCACTTCGCCATCATGTTTGAGGCGTTGTTTATTCTCACGACGATCGACGCTGGCACGCGGGTTGGGCGTTTCTTGCTTCAGGATTTTTTGGGCAACGTGTGGCGTCCGCTCGGCAATACACGTTCATGGAGCGCGAATTTTTTCTCGAGCACGTTGCTGGTCGCGGCGTGGGGTTGGTTCTTGTATGAGGGCGTGATTGATCCGCTCGGCGGCATCAACTCACTATGGCCACTGTTTGGATTGGCCAATCAGTTGCTGTCGGTGGTGGCGCTTTGCCTTGGCACAACGCTCCTGATCAAGATGCATAAAAGTAAATATCTCTTCGTGACGCTAGTGCCGCTTTGCTTCATGTGCGCCGTCACTTTCTCCGCTGGTTATCTCAAAGTCTTTTCATCCGATCCGAGACTTGGTTTTTTGAGCGGTGCACGGTCGTTTTTGCGTGAGGCGTCGGGAATGACCGATCCAGCGAAGGCTGCTGAGCTGGCGCGGCAGGCAAGTGTCTGGCGATTCGATGCGTTTGTCGCCGTTTTCTTCCTGGTGCTGGTGCTCGCGATCGTGCTGGGATCTGCACGACAATGGTGGCAGCTAATTCGCAGAACAAGGCGTGTCGTTCTGCACGAAAGCGAATTCGTCCCGATTACCCCTGCGCAGCTCGCACAGTTTTAGATCTCAAGTGTAGCGCACGCGTCTCGCTTGCGACCTTTGTCCGCGCACGCGCGGAGGCTCACACCACATTACTCACGGCGCAAACTTGATTTTCGCGGGACTCTTTGGTCTGATGGCAACGTGCCTGCTGATGATCGGGTGACATCACTGACCGGGATTGGCGGAAGCGCGCTGAACGGACCGATCCCGTTCGCCACTACGCATTGGAGCGTGGTGCTCGCGGCGCAAGCTCGATCCCCAGCCGCAGAAGAGGCGCTCGAAAAACTTTGCCGCACGTATTGGCGGCCTGTTTATAGCTTCATCCGGCGAGAAGGCACTGGACCAGAGGAAGCGGAAGATCTAACCCAAGGTTTTTTCGCGCTGCTGCTGGAGCGCCGGAACTTTGATGCTGTTCGCAAAGAGAAAGGACGATTGCGTTCCTATCTGTTGACGTCGCTCAAACATTTCCTCGTCAGTGAACACCGGCGCGCGGTCACGCTAAAGCGAGGCAAAGGAGAACAGCCGGTCCCATTGGAAGAACTTGCCGCGATCGGCCGCGCCGACATGGAGCCAGCACATCATCTGAGCGCAGACCGCATCTATGAGCGTCGCTGGGCGTTGACACTAATGGAGCAGGTCCTACGACGATTGAAGGACGAGTACTGCACAGGCGGGCATGCCGCGCTATTTGATTCACTGAAACAACTGCTACCCGACGAACCGGGAGCACAGTCACGAGCGGATATCGCAATGCAGTTGGGCATGACGGATAATGCACTTCGGCAAGCCTTCCATCGGTTTCGCCAGCGTTATCAACTTTTGTTGCGTGCGAACGTAACGTATGACAGAATTCGGCGCAGTACCTGATGGGGAGCTCGGAGGGGACTCTCCCATCATGACCTACGTGCCCAAGCTTTGTGTAAAGTGCGGAGCTGAAATTTTTGCGGACGCACCGGAAGGCATTTGTACGGCTTGCTTGTTTGAGGCCGGCCTTGATCTGCTCGTGGACGAACCCATCGCTGAGTTCGGTTTGTCCACCGAAGGCGCTCCGAAGGCTGGATCGGCCAAAGCGGATGACCCCGATTCGGATCGCGTGCCATCAGCGGACAGAAATAGGAAATCGAATCCGCCAAATACGTTCGCCGACTTTGGCGACTATGAATTGCTCGAGGTAATCGGTCGTGGGGGTCAAGGCGTGGTTTATCGCGCGCGGCAAAAGAGTCTCAACCGCACTGTTGCACTGAAAGTGATTGGCCTGGGTCATTGGGCTACAGAAGCGCATCTGAAGCGCTTTCGTCGGGAAGCGCAGGCCGCCGCCAGCCTGGACCATTCCGGTATTGTTCCCATCTACGAAGTCGGCGAACGCGATGGCTCCTGTTACTTCAGCATGAAGTTAGTCGAGGGCGGCCAACTTGATGACGTTGCCAAGCGTGAGTCAATGCCGATCCGCCGCGCAGTCGAACTGATCGCGAAGGTAGCACACACTGTTCATTACGCGCACGAGCACAGCATCCTTCATCGTGACATCAAGCCGGGGAACATCCTGCTCGATCAAAAAGGCGAACCGCACCTAACCGACTTCGGGCTCGCGCGACTGGTCGAAACCGAGAGCACTGTAACGCGCACGCTGGAAGTGCTAGGCACACCGAGTTACATGGCGCCCGAACAAGCCGTAGGAAACAACGCAGCCATCAGCAGCGTCACAGACGTCTATGGACTTGGCGCAGTGCTTTACCAACTACTAACAGGCCATCCTCCGTTTGCTGGCGGTACAACATACGAGACGATCAAGTTGCTAATTGATACTGAGCCGCGACAACCGCGCTTGTGGAATTCGAAAATAGATCGCGATCTCTCGACAATCTGCCTTAAGTGCCTCGAGAAAGATCCCAAGCGTCGTTATTTTTCCGCATTTGCTCTGGCTGAAGATCTCGAGCGCTGGCTAAAGCACGAGCCGATCGTAGCGCGCCGTACTGGACCATTGACGCGCGGAATGAAATGGGTGCGTCGAAATCCAACCAGTGGGCTTTTGGCCGCCTCTCTGATCGCGCTGACAGCGGCCGCTGGCTGGATCATTTGGAAAAGTGAATTGATCTGGCGTCCACTGACAACCGGCATCGCCGTGTTGCCATTTGAAAATCTTAGCGATGAGAAGGAGCACGAGTTTTTTGCCGACGGCGTCCAGGACGACATTTTGACCAAGCTTGGGAAAATCGCTGAGCTCAAAGTGATCAGCCGCACCAGCGTCATGCAATATCGCGGTAAACAGGATGTACAGCAGATTGGCAATGCACTGCAGGTCTCGCACGTGTTGGAAGGAACAGTGCGGCGTTCGGGTGGAAAGGTGCACGTAAACGCGCAGTTGGTGGACGCTCGCACCAACGCGGGTATCTGGGCGGAGGAATACGACCGGGATTTGAATGATGTGTTCGCAATCGAAACGGAAGTAGCCCAATCAATCGCGAATCGAGTTAAAGCGAA
>QHNR01000068.1 GCA_003218475.1 Verrucomicrobiota bacterium
TGCTCGTCGCGTGTCTCAGCTTGATTGTTGCCGATGATTTTCGGATCTCGTTAGGAGACGTTTTTGGTCGCTATTGGCCAGAAACGTGGACCCATGATAATCCATCGCTTATCGGCACGGGCACGTACGGTTTCCATCCGTTTCAGCGCGGCGATGACATCGGCAGTTTCCCGTCAGGGCATGCGTGCAGGATCCTGGCGTTCGCCACAGTCTGGCTAATTGCGATGCCGCATAATCGGAAAGTACAACTCGTAGTGATCGTTCTCTGTGCTCCGATGCTCGTGAGCCTTGTGGCGATGAACTATCACTTTGTCAGCGACGTAATTGCCGGCAGCGTTTTGGGCGGGATTGTCGCCACATACGCGGCGCACTTAGCCCGGATCAACGTGATGCGGTGATTCGCTCTGGAATGCAATTCTTTTCCGACTAACAACGGATCGTGCGATCTAGTAAGGCTGCTGAGGCACCGAGTCCGCTTCAAATTCTGAGTCGGTTTTTTGCAACCCCAGCGTCTCGACTGTCGGTTCGTCAATTGCTCCAGTGATTTCCAATCCGTAATCGCGCTGGAAATTCGCAAGCGCCGCTCGCGTCTCGAAGCTTAGCGAACCTGTTATTTGCCCGAAATAATAGCCTGCATCTTGCAAGGCGACTTGAACGTTCGCGATCACCTCGTCGGGGAGTAAATTACTGTAAGTGTAGATTGGCCCGTCGTAATCGTAATAGCTATTGAGCGGATCATAACCAAAGGCTGGATACCAATAGCTTCCGTCGAGGAAATAGTATCCGGTGCTAACGAAAACGATCGTGTCACAATTATTGTGCCACCAGTTGCGATCATGCCATTCGCGCTGATGACGACGGCACGCATCCAAAAAGTTCGAGTGACCATGTTTGTTGCGCCAATTGGTTCTCTCCGGGTCTCTTGGTGTTTCGCGCCTCTCTGACTGAGGTCGGGCCGCTGGATCGCGAGTCGTGCCGTGCCGTTGAGAGTTTAGAGTTGCCAGTGTTGCATTCTCATTTCTGAAGTCCCGCCGTTCACGCATTGCAGCCAACGTGCGCAATTCTGTTTGACGTGTCGCTGGATTTAGCGTGATCGGTTCCTGCCCGCGAGTTCGCGCGATCCGCTGGGCGTTGATCGCCGCGAATGTAGGATTCAACGGCCGCACGACAGGCGAATAATTCGGTCGCAAGTTCGTTCCTTGCTGCCCGATGATGCGAGGCGCGTTTGTGTTGAACGTTCGAGGAGTGAAGCTAGACGGCCTCGCAGTGACATGCGGTGTAATTGCTGTGTTCACAACCTCGAAAGCTTTCGGGGCTGGCGCGCTGCGGGCGACCACCGGGCGCCAAGGAGTGTTTTGGACTGCGTTGATTCCTTGTCCAGCAGCAGTGTGCATACTTGCTGCCATGCCTGCGATGAAGCAGAGCGCCAAAAATTTGAAATGTTTCATAAAGGGCTCCGCCAATTGAACATCACAAATATCTCTTTGTTGCAAGGTTTCGCTTAGCTCTTGAATCGCCATGGAGATTGGACGCGGAACTATCGTTTCAAAAGTCCACGTGCCAAGTTGAATCTGAAATTTACAATCTGAAGTCTCTCGCCGGGGTCTTAGCTCAGTTGGTAGAGCGCCTCAATGGCATCGCTATCCGGGGCATTTTCTCAAATTATCCCGACTTGATCTGACGTGCTCAACGCTAGGTAAATCGCCAAATTCGCGTTGTCTCACTTGCGCTCAAATTATGCCGAAATTTTTTCACGAGTGGATAAAACAGTAGAGTGCCTCAGCGTTTTAATAATGTTCTACCACACGGCGTCTTTATCCACTTTTATCCACCCGCCCCCTTCACAGGATCACCCTAGAATCGTTTTTGATTGCCGAATGGCGAATGATCCGGCCACAATCAACAAGGAAAGCACAAATGAAAACAATACTGATGTTGATCGTTGGGTTGATGCTCGCAGGCTGCGGATCAATGGAAAACCATGTTCGTAATCGTACTGCTGCACCGGGAGCGCAACGCGGATCAGGAGATGCTGTGGCGGTGGACACGATATGCGCTTGCCCTTGACGATTAAACCATGGCGTTGCCCTCAACCTACCGGCCCCGCTTCACAGGATCGCGCTAGAATCGCATTTTACCGGGGGATTGAGTCAAAGTAGCGCCGATGCCATCGACGATTCCTGCACACGTTTACGAAGTCCGCCGGCGCAAAGACCATCGCGGTGTCGATCTGATTTCCGATGCGCTGCCATTTGGTCGCCTCTGGTATGGCGAGCCAAACACAATCAGCAACGCAGTTGACTACGCGAAGTTTCGTAGTCGCTCACATGAATGCTGTGATTCGCGTTTACGATGGAGCTGGCGACGTGATCGACACGCACGACGACAAGGGCGATTTCAAAGAACCGTGAGTGTTAACGCGCGTGAAACAATAAGCCGCTACGCCGTGAAGCGTGACGGCGCGCCGCTTTAACTCAGCGAAGAATTTCTTCGGGTTCATCAGCGCTGGCTCAAGTTGAGAGGTGCTTTACGGAACCGAAAGAATTCTGGAAACAAGCGCTTCGAAACGGGGATCGCTGCGGATTGGATCCCACACCGGCTCGTCTTTATAAAAGGATCCGATCGCTCCCGTTGCCAAGCCAAGGTCCAGCCATGAAAACGCCAGCTCCTTCTCGTTCAAGGTCGCATAGATTTTGGCTATCCAGTGCGCCTGACTTAGGTTCGCGCCTGACATCTCTTCCAGCTCTTTGATGATCTGGAGCGCTTCTGTCCGCTTCCCCTTCGCGTAGACCATTCCCGTACCGTAAATCAAAAGGGGATCCTTCGGCCTCTGTCGTTTGGCTTTCTCCAATTCCGCGAACGTCTCGTCGAATAACTTGTTTTGAATGTAAATTCCTATTTCAAAGGTAGTGGTCCAAGGCGGGCCTAGTTCATTGGCCTGCCGCAGCAACTCAAGGGCTCGCACATAATCTCGCTTGAGGTAATAAGGAAGAGTTTCTGCCCGTGCGATGATCGATGAGAGTGGGTCGAGTTCGCGAGCTTTTAGATATTCCTCTATGCTTTCATCGAGACGCCCTTGTCGCGCGAACGAAGTCCCCAAATAGAAATGAGCTATTGCTAAGCTCGGGCTGAGTTCGGTCGCACGCCGCAGTTCGCGATCACCCTGCGAGAAATTGTACGGGGCGAAAAAGGTATGGGGTAAACCAAGTGCGGCGTGCGCTTCAGCCAGGTTTTCATCGAGCGCGAGCGCTTTACGCGCGTTTTCATCCGTTTTGCGCCGACCTTCAATGGGCGCAATGTAGCCGTAAACTCCAAGGCTTGTATAGGCGTCAGCTAAGCCCGCGTACGCGAGCGCATAATTGGGATCTTCTCCGATTGCCCTCTCGTAATAGCGAATGGCCGAGAGCAGATCTTCGCGAGTGCGACGCTGGGCAGATGACTGCCCCTGCATGTAATACTGAAAAGCCTTGAGGTTCTCCGTCGGTCGCTTGGCAAGCTGCTGCCGCTCGGCGCCGCTCAGCTTTAAGCGCAACTTTTCGGAAATCTCTGTCGCGATCTCTTCCTGAACCGCAAACACATCGGCGAGTTTGCGGTTGTACTGCTGGCCCCAAAGCTCCGTTCCATCCGCGACGTTTACCAACTCAGTTCTGATTGCCAGATTGTCGCCTTGCTGGATTAGTCTGCCCATCAGCACTGCACCCACCCCAAGGTCGTTGCCGACTTTCCGGGGATCGACATCTTTGCCTTTGTAGCTAAAGACCGTGCTGCGCGCCATCACTCGCAGTTGCGGCAGTTGCGAGAGGCTGTGGATGATGCTTTCAGGAATTCCGTCAGAGAGGTAATCGGTGTCTGGATCACGGTTCTGATTGTCGAAAGGCAGCACGGCAATCGATTTTTCCGGGGGCCGCGCCGCCTTGACAACCGCGACCTTACTGGCGGGCCCCACGTCTAGCGTTCGTACGATTCCATAGCGAGTGAGATCGAAGAACCATGAGAGGACCAAAGCGACCGGAAACCCGAGCACGATGAGCAGCACAATGAAACGCACGACCCAATTCGCAATGTCAAACACCGGAAAAATCTGTGCGATGCCTTGCGCTAGCGCCCAGCCACTAATCGCATACGCGATCGCCACTCCGTAAACGCGGCGCCGCTTTAGCTCGGCCAAGAATTTCTTCAGATTCACGACTCTCCTCAAACTTAACCGTCTTTCAGAAGGCAACCACCAGCGCTCAAGTGTGATCGGAACCTCCAGACGCCTAATCCCCAAATGTGCTGCCCATTCGGTCGGCTGTGGTACGCTGAGCCAAGCGCGATCAGCAACGCAGTCGGATGCGCGAGGTTTCGCAGCCGATCACATCGCGCAATGATTCGCGTTTACCATGAAGCTGGCAACGCGACCAACCGTATTTCCGACGTTAACTCGTTTGCCTGTTGCGCCGATAAAAACAAACAACAGAAGGAAGTCAATCATACATCTGCTAGTTCGTTCCAACGTTTCTGATTTCGCTAGATGGAAACCGGTCTATGATGCGCACCTGTCGGCGCGGCAGAAAGCTGGACTAAAGGAGGAACATCTTTTCCGCAACGCCGACGTCTCCAACGAAGTGTTGCCTTTTACGGTGGAAGATTTCGATAGGGCAAAAGCATTCACTGCTTCGGACGATCTGCGCCAGGCCATGGAGAGGGCCGGAGTAAGCGACAAGCCAGACTTTTATTTTCTTAAATAGCGGCTTCAAGCCGTTCAACAACTGGCGAAATTCAATCAGCTACGCGAACTTTTACCGCCGGTCACGTTCCTCTATCGCATTTTCTGAACATTATCGAAGTGCTACAGCTTGGCCTCAGACAACCTCTGGCTCTTTATCTAGAGATGGATAAGCATACAAACGCCGCTCGGATGGGTGGCATTACTACAGAACCCAGAATCTCCGCTCTCCGAGCTTTTTGATTCCGGATTGCGGAGAGCGAAAAGCGGTGGACAATTTCTTGGTGTGCTTCCACAGAGGAATTTTCCTCTCTATCCTGTGTAGTAGTATTGCGTTCGGCGCGTCACAGGTAGCGCGAGCCCAAGATGCGGCTTCGCCAAGGCTTTTGGAACCTGCGATAACCGTAAAGGCAACACCAACACCTCGCCCGAAAAAGCAAACGTCGGAACCAATTGTTGAAATTCCAACTGAGGGGGCGAGCGAAAAGCCTCCGCCCATTGCCGAGGAGACGCCGCGTGCAGAAGAATTGGCAACACCAGCTCCGCCCACGGAAAAGAAAACTCGCGCAAAAAGGCGCGCGACGCCCGCTGCTCAACCCGGGCCGGCCGAATTGCCCATTGTGGGCACGATGTCGCTGTCAGCTGCAAAGGCCGTGGCACTAAGCACCCCTATACCTGATTACCCCTACCAGGCTAGGCGGGCCCATATCACTTGGAGCGGCGTTTGTGTCATGACCGTTGATACGGCGAGTGGTAGCGTTACGAGTGCGGTGATGGATCAAAGCACAGGCAATGGGATTCTCGATAAGGTCACAACCGATACGTTTCGCAAGTGGCGGTTCAAACCCGGAACAGTATCGCAGATTCGG